>CAYNUZ010000291.1:0-3163 GCA_964400385.1 uncultured bacterium
GACCGGGACCGCGCCCGCCGCCCGGCCGGCGGCCCCGGCGCCGCCGCCGGCGCTCTCCGAGAAGGAGAAGGCGCGCACCGAGCCGTTCGCCAACGACGCCGGTCCCGCCGTGCTGACGGACGACCAGCTCAAGGCCTATCCGCCGGCGCTGCGGGCCGGGTACGACCTCCTCGTGGTCCGGTGCGCCCAGTGCCACACCCCGGCCCGCCCGCTCAACTCCGAGATCGTGGACGGGGACGCCTGGAAGCGGTACGTCAAGCGGATGATGGCCAAACCCGGGTGCCACATCGCCCCGGCGGAGGGGAAGCAGATCTGGAACTTCCTCGTCGAGGATTCGCGGGTGCGAAAAACGGGCGGGAACGCCGCCGCGTGGAAGGCCCACCGGAGGGCCCTGCTGGACGACTTCAAGGTAAAGCACCCGGACCGGTACCGGCTCCTCTATGCCGACAAGCCGGGAGGCGGGATGTGAGGCCGCTGCCGAAACGCCCGCTGGGGAAGACGGGGGTGGAGCTTTCCATCGTCGGATTCGGGGCGATCCTGGTGATGGACGAGGCGCCCGCCGAGGCCGCGCGGCTGGTGGCCGACGCCGTCGGGCGCGGGATCAACTACTTCGATGTCGCGCCGTCTTACGGCAACGCCGAGGCGATGCTCGGCCCGGCCCTCGAGCCGTACCGGAAGGACGTCTTCCTGGCGTGCAAGACGACGGAGCGTTCCCGCGCGGGCGCGGCGGCGGAGCTGCGCGCCTCGCTGGGGCGGCTGCGCACGGACCACGTGGACCTCTACCAGATGCACGCGCTGACCACGGACGAGGACATCGCCCGGGCGTTCGGGCCGGGCGGGGCCGTCGAGGCGTTCGTCGAAGCTCGGCAGGCGGGGCTCGCACGGTTCCTGGGCTTCTCGGCCCACAGCGAAACGGCGGCGCTGGCCGCGATGGAACGGTTCGCCTTCGATTCGGTCCTCTTTCCGTTCAGCCGCGGGTCATGGCACGGCGGGAACTTCGGCCCGCGCGTCCTCGCGGCGGCGGGGGCGCGGGGCATGGGCTGCCTCGCGCTCAAGGCGCTGGGGAAGCGGCCGCTGCGGGACGGCGAGGCCCGGCCGTACGCGAAGTGCTGGTACGCTCCCGTGGAATCCGCTGCCGAGGCGGAGGCCGGGCTGCGGTTCAGCCTGTCCCTGCCGCACGTGACCGCGGCGGTGACCCCCGGCCACGAGGTCCTGTACCGCTGGGCCTGCGAGGCCGCGCTGGCGTTCGCGCCGCTGTCGCCCGCGGAGGCCGAGGCCGCCCGTCCCGCCGCCGCCGCCCTCGCCCCGATCTTCTCGGCGTAGGCCCCTCAGGTCCGCGCGGGCCACTTCCAGACGACGACGGGCGACACGCCCGACCGGTCGTGCTTGCGGATGCCCTTGGCGGAAAAGAAGAACTTCCGGTGGGACCCCGCGGGCTCCGTGGCGAAGTGGGCCTTGAGGTGCGGAAGGACGGCGAGCAGGACGGCCCCCGTCGCGGCAAGCTCGCGGTGGACGTCCGACTTCGAGAACGACGGGACATGGCTCATCCGGGGCTTCCACTCCGGCGTGAAGTGGATCGGCAGGCCCTTGCGGCCGAAGACGCCGGTGAACCGCACCAGCCGCTTCCCGAACGGCGCCTCGATCGCGGCACGGAACTCCCGGGCCGCGTCGTCCGGAACACGGCCGAAGTCCACGGGAAATCCGGACGGCGGGATCACGGGACGCGCCAGCCCGGGCGGGGCGCCGGCCGGCCGGTGGAGCAGGGGCTCGACCTGGCATGCATGCCTCCCGAAGATCGTCAGGTCGTCGAACCTCGGCCCGGCGGGGTCGTCCTCCAGGACGAAGACCGTGGCCGCGCATCCGGGGCAGGCGATCTCCTGGTAGTACTCGATGTCGCCGCGCCGCGGGACGGGATGGATCTTCACGGGGCCGGCCATCTCGGCTGATTGTATGCCCGGACGGGCGTCCGCAACGGCAACGCGGGGGGCCGTTGCCGCAACGCCGCCGCCGCTCCGGCGGCGCGCGCCGGTCGTCCCGCGGCCCGGCAGGCTTTATGCACGGGAAGGATGCCAGAGGCATGGGATGCGCTGGACCGGCGGATGGGCCTTCCGCGGGAGTGCCGTCCAGCACGAAGGGAAGCGGGAGCCGGCGGTCAACGGGCCGGTCCGCAGGAGCGGAAGGCGTTGGGCGTCCCGGGCGGGAAAGCCCGCCCGGGATTGCCGTCCCCGGGAGGTCCCGATGTCCGCGCCGCGCGTCCGCGCCCGGTACGTGGGAGGAGGGTTGCTGCTGGCCGCGGTCGCGCCGGCGGGAGCCCTCGCGCTGCGCTGGTTGGCCGCCGCCGGGCCCGGGGCGTTCGGGGCGTTCGCGGCGCGGGAGTGGGCGGCCAACCGCCTGCTCTATCTCTACCTGACCGTGGGACCCCTCGCGGTCCTCGGCGCGGCGGCGTGGCTGGCGGGAACGTATGCCGACCGCCTGGCGGCCCTGGCCCGGCGCCTCGAGGGCATGGCGATGCGGGATCCCGTCACGGGCCTCTTCAACCGGCGGTACATGGAGCGGCGCCTGGCCTCGGAGATCAGCCGGGCGGAGCGGGTGCGGCGGCCGCTGGCGTGCCTGCTCGTGCGGATGACCGGGCACGGCGGCTGGTCCACGGGGCGGGTGGAGCCCGGCCCCGACCCGGTCCTGTGCGACCTCGCGTTCACCCTCAAGACCACCTGCCGGGAACCGGACATCCTCGGGCGGCTCGACCGCGACGCCTTCATGGTCATCCTGCCGGAAACCGACCTCTACAACGCGTGGATCGTGGCGACCCGCATCCTGGACGCCGTCGTCACCGGCCGGTTCACCCTGCGGGGCCAGGAGGTGCCCGTGGCGGTCAACATCGGCGGCGCCGAGGTGGACCGGGAGATCCGGTGGAACGCGCAGCTGCTCGAGGCCGCCCGGGACGCGCTGGACCGGGCGTCGGCGGAGGGCCCGAATCGCGCGATTCTGCACGATCCGGCGAGCCGCCGCGCGGCGGGCGCGCCGCACGGGGATCCGTCCGCCCACGCCCCGGCCTGAACCCGGCCCGGATGGCATAATGCCGGGATGGACGGGAAGTCATGAGCCGGCTGGCGGGCCGGGCGGCGCTGGTCACGGGCGCGGCCCGCGGCATCGGGCTGGCCAT
>CAYNUZ010000292.1:0-3159 GCA_964400385.1 uncultured bacterium
CAGTCCGGCGCAAGGCCGATGCGCAGCCGGCCGCCCGGCATCGCGACCGTCACGTCGGGTCCCAGCAGCCCGAGGCGGCGCCCCGCCGCCGCGACCGCGCACGAGCTGGACCCCGACGCCTGCGTCTCCCCGGCCCCGCGCTCCCAGATGATGGCCCGGACCAGCCGGGGCGAGACCGCCTGCGCGAACTGGACGTTGGTCCGCTCGGGAAAGAGCCGGTGGTGCTCGATGAGGGGGCCCAGCCGGCGCAGCAGCGGGAGGTCGAGCGCCCCCATGTAGAACACCGCGTGCGGGTTCCCCACGGAGACCCCGGTGAAGACCAGGGTCCGGCCGCCCACCGTCAGCCGTTCGCGCACCGCCTCGCGCGCGGGCCCGCGCATCGGCAGCGCCCGGCTCGCGAACGTGGCCCGGCCCATGTCCACGGTGATCGACGCCCCCCGGAAGCGGGCTTCGATCATGCCGCCGGCGGTCTCGATGCGGTACCGGGACCGGCCGGGCAGGCCGTACCGGCGCAGGTAGAGCGCGAAGATGCGCGCCCCGTTCCCGCTCTTCTGCGCCTCGCTGCCGTCCGGATTGAGGATCCGCATCCGGGCGTCCGCGCGCCGGGACGGCTCGTGGAGCGCGATCCCGTCGCTGCCCGCGCCCACGTGCCGGTCGCAGATGAGCCGGATGGCGCGGGGGGTCAGGCGGAAGCCGAGCCGCCGGGCGTCCATGACGAGGTAGTCATTGCCCAGCCCGTGCCCCTTGAAGAAGAAGTTCCGGGGCAGGGTCACAGGAGGCTCCCGTGGAGGATCAGGCTGGCCACGCTGAAGTAGATCACGATCCCCGTCACGTCCACCAGGGTCGCCACGAGCGGGGCCGAGGCCGTCGCGGGGTCGAATCCCAGCCGCCGCAGGGCGAACGGGAGCATGGACCCGGTCAGCGTGCCCCACAGCACGACGCCCAGCAGGCTCACGCAGACCGTCACCGCCACCAGGAGGTAGTGCTCGCCGTACATCGGGGTCCACTGCTGCCAGAGGAAGATCCGGGCCAGCCCGATACCCCCCAGGATCGCCCCCAGGACCAGCCCGAACAACAGCTCGCGCCGCATGACCCGCCACCAGTCGGCCAGGAGCATTTCCCGGAGCGCCAGCGACCGGATGATGAGGGAGGTGGCCTGCGAGCCGGAATTGCCGCCGGAGCTGATGATCAGGGGGATGAACAGGGCGAGGACGACGGCCCGCTGGATCTCGCTCTCGAAGTGGCCCATGGCGGTGGCCGTCAGCAGCTCGCCGAGGAAGAGGGTGATGAGCCACCCGGCGCGCTTCTTGAGCAGCTCCCCGAAGCTGAGGGAAAAATACGGCGCGTCGAGGGCCTCGGTGCCGCCCAGCTTCTGGATGTCCTCCGTGGCCTCCTTCTCGATGACGCGGATGACGTCGTCGGAGGTCACGATCCCGATCAGCCGGTCCCGCTCGTCCACCACGGGCGCCGCGGAGAGCGCGTACCGCTCGAAGAGGCGCGACGCGTCCTCCTGGTCGGTGTCCGGCGCGAGCTTGATGGGTTCCACCGACGAGGCCAGCTCGGCGAGCCGCATGTCGGGCGGGGCCGCGAAGAGGTCGCGCAGCTCGACCGTGCCCAGCAGCCGCCCGTCCTTCTCCGTGACGAAGAGCATCGAGACCGGCATGGAGGTGCCGGGCCGCAGGCTGATCTGGAACTTCTCGAGCGCCTGCCGGGCGGTCAGGCCCGGCTCCAGCGGCACCGCGGGCGCGTGCATCAGGCTGCCGACCGTCCCCTCGGGCCACGTGCCGGAGGAGACGGCGAGCGGCTTGGCCGCGCCCTCGAGCTTGAGGTACCGGTTGAGCTTCCGCAGGGTGCGCGGGGAGAGCCGGCGGATGAGCTGGCCCACGCGCTCCTGCGCGGCCGGGATCGGCCCGCCCCCGTCGGGCGCGGAGCTGTTGGGGTCGAACGTGGGCGAGAACGGCAGGGGCGCCTGCGCGGCCTCGCTCGCGCGGTCGCTTTCCAGCGCCTCCAGCAGCCGCGCCTGGTGCTCGACCTCCAGGCTCTCGAACAGGACCAGGGCCTTCTGGCGGTGCATCAGCTTGAACAGCACGACCTGGTCGTCGGCCGGGAGGTTGGGCCAGCCCTCGGCCAGGTCCACGGGATTGAGGAGCTGGAGGACCTGGCGCAGCTCCTTGAACGCCCGGCGCTCGAGGAGGGCCTTGAGCTCGGGGGCGAAGAGCGCGAACGTGCGCGGCTGGTGCAGGACCATCGGCGGAAGGCGGGGCGGAGGCCGTCAGCCCCGCAGGTCGGGCTCCCGCCGGCTCACTGGCGCTCGGTCAGTTCGACGCGCCGGTTCCGGCTCCACACCGATTCGTCGGAGCCGACCACCAGGGGCCGGGCGCGGCCGTACGAGATGGGGAAGAGCCGGCCCTCGTCCACGCCGAGGCGCTTGAGGAAGTCCCGGACCGCGTACGCGCGCTTCCACCCCAGGTCGATGTTGTACTCGTCCGTGCCCCGCTCGTCGGTGTGGCCCTCGACGTTGATCTTGAGCTCGGGGCGCGCGAGCAGCTGGTCCACGGCGCGCTTGAGCGACTCGCGGCCCGGATCGAGGATCGTCGCCTGGTTGTACTCGAAGAAGACCTTGTCCGCCTCGAACGGCTTCGGCTTGGGCGGCTCGGGCTTCGGCGGCGGCTCGACCACCTTGACCTCTTCCTTGGGGGGTTCGACGACCTTGGGGGGCGCGGTGGCGCAGCCGGCCAGCGCAACGGCCCCGGCCGCGAGGACCGGCCGCATCCGGCGGAGCAGGATTGATTGGATCATGGCGTACTCCTTTGGACCCCCGCAGGGCCACCCCAATCGTACTCCCGGTCCGGAAGGCGGATCAACCTCCGCCCACCGCCTCGATGATCTCCACCCGGTCATCCTCGGCCGCGGCCCGGGCCGCGAGCTCGGCACGCGGCACGACGGCGGCGTTCACCGCGACCGCGACCCGCCGAGGGTCGAGCCCCAGGGCGCCGAGGAGGGCGAGGAGGGTCACCCCCCGCTCGACCTCGCGCGGCTCACCGTTAACGGTGATCCGCATGGCGGGCCGGGACGGGGAGGAAGGGGGCGAGCTCCGGCCGGGCGGGCGCGCCGGTCACGCAATCGGCGAGCAGGAGGGCCGTGGCGGGCGCCGCCAAG
>CAYNUZ010000293.1:0-3147 GCA_964400385.1 uncultured bacterium
CCGGGCCGGGGTCAGCGTCGCGGCGGGGCCGGGCGCCCCCGCGACGTGGGGCTCCACCGGCGCTGCGGCCAGGCGGACTCCGAGCACGAGGAGGGACAGGAGGGCGGTCATGCCGGCACCCGCTTGGACCCCCCCCCGGTCCGCTCGCGGTGCAGGAGGTTGACGACGCAGTCGCCGAAGTGCTCCACCCAGCACCGGCCGCAGGCGTCGTCCACCTTGGTCTCGGAGTTGAGCGCGATCTTGAGGAACGCTGTCACCCCGTCCACGAACAGCCGCCGGTCGTCCGGCGTCATCTTCCGGAAGATCCGGTCGAGGGCCTCGAGCCGGCTCCGCCGGGCCGCGTCCAGAACGCCGGCGCCCGCGGGGGTCGGCTTGAGCCGCGCCTGCCGCCGGTCGGCTCCCGGCTCGATCTCGATCATGCCCAGCGCGCCTAGCCGGTGGGCCGCCTGCGAAGCCGCGGAATGCTGGATCCGGGTCCCCGCCGCGAGCTGCTTGATGGTGCACCCCGCGTTGTCGGCCACCCAGGTCAGGACCACGAGCTGGGCGGTCGTGAGGACGCCCCCCGATTCGGCCTCGCCGCGGTAGAGCAGCTTGTTCAGGTGTTCGGCGAACACCAGGCTGGCGATCTGCTCCGGCGCCGGGGCCGGTTTCATGGTGCGGCGTGCAGGAATGTCATGGCGACCGACATAACGGTAGCTGTTACATTAAACCGAGTCAAGACAAGGGGAATATGACCGGGGTCAGATTTTCCGGAGGCGGGATCGCCCCGGCGAAACGCTACTGTTTGCGGGTTTTCTTCCCGGATCCGGCCCCCGGCCGGGCCTTGCCCCTGCCCAGGACCCGGGCCACGGTCTCGCCGATCACGGCCGGGCTGTCCGCGACGGTGATCCCGGCCCGGCGCAGCGCGGCCATCTTGCCCTCCGCGGTTCCGGCCCCGCCGGAGACGATGGCGCCGGCGTGTCCCATCCGCTTGCCCGTCGGCGCCGTCCGGCCGGCGATGAAGGAGACCACCGGCTTCTTCATGTGTTGCTTGATCCACGCCGCCGCCTCCTCCTCGGCCGTCCCGCCGATCTCGCCGATCAGGACCACCAGCTTCGTCTGCGGGTCCTTCTCGTACAGCGGCAACAGGTCGAGATACGTGGTGCCCGCCAGCGGGTCGCCGCCGATGCCGACGCAGGTGGACTGGCCGATGCCGCGGCTGGTGAGCTGCCAGACCGCCTCGTACGTCAGCGTCCCGCTGCGCGAGATGACGCCGACGGGGCCGCCCGGCTTGTGGATGTACCCGGGCATGATGCCGATCTTGCACTCGCCCGGCGTGATCAGGCCCGGGCAGTTCGGTCCGAGGAGCCGGACCGCCGGCCGGTCCCGCAGGAAGGCCTTGACCCGGACCATGTCGAGCACCGGGATGCCCTCGGTGATGCAGATGACCAGCCCGATCCCGGCATCGGCGGCCTCCATGATCGCGTCGGCGGCGAAGAACGGCGGGACGAAGATCATGGAGGCGTCCACGGGCCCGGCCTCGCGGACCGCTTCCCGGACGGAATCGTAGACGGGGACCCCCTCGATCGTCGTGCCGCGCTTCCCCGGCGTCACCCCGGCCACCATCTTCGTGCCGTAGGCGAGGCAGTGCTTGGTATGGAAGGCGCCCGCGCCGCCGGTGATCCCCTGGCAGATGACCCGGGTCTTCCGGCCGATGAGGATGCTCACCGGGCCGCCTTGACGGCGAGTTCGGCCGCCGCGTCGAAGTCGTCCGCCGTCTGGAGGGTGAGGCCGGAGGACTTCAGGATGCGCACGCCCTCCGCCTTGTTCGTGCCCTCGAGCCGGACGACGACGGGGACGGCCGGCTTGATCTCCCGGAAGGCGTCCACCATGCCCTGGGCGATGACGTCGCACCGCATGATCCCGCCGAAGATGTTGACGAGGACGGCCTTCACCTTGGGGTCCGAGAGCAGGATCCGGAACGCGGCGACGATCGTCTCCTTCGTCGCGCCCCCGCCGACGTCGAGGAAGTTCGCGGGCGCTCCGCCGTGCAGCTTCAGCAGGTCCAGGGTCGCCATCGCGAGCCCCGCGCCGTTGACCATGCACCCCACGGACCCGGTGAGCGCGATGTAGCTGAGGCCGTGCCGCGCCGCCTCGGCCTCGCGCGGGTCGTCCTCGGCCTCGAGGATGACCTGGGCCAGGTCCTTCTGCCGCCCCAGCCCGTTGTCGTCCAGCGAAACCTTGGCGTCGAGCAAGTAGAGGTGGCCGTTGGGATGCACGATGAGCGGGTTGATCTCGAGCAGGGAGCAGTCGCGCTGGATGAAGAACCGGGCGAGGCCCGGGAACAGCGCCACCCCTTCCGCGTAGAGCGTGCCCTCCAGCCCGAGGAACTTCGCCAGCTCCCGCGCCTGGAACGGCAGCAACCCCGTGCGGATGTCGAACGGCATCTTGAGGAGCTTGTCGGGCGCCTCGACGGCCAGCCGCTCGATCTCGACCCCGCCCTCGGCGGAGACGAGGAAGATCGGCGTCGCGTTGGCCCGGTCCACCAGGATCGAGCAGTAGATCTCGCGGACCGGCCGGACCCCGTTCTCGACGAGGATGCGGTCCACGCGCAGCCCCTCGGGCCCGGTCTGGTGGGTGACGAGGTGCGTGCCGAGCAGCCGGCGGGCGAGGGCGGCGGCGTCCGCCGGGGTGTCCACGAGCTTGACCCCCCCGACCTTGCCCCGGCCACCCGCCTTGATCTGCGCCTTGAGCACCCACGGCGGCCCCGGCACCTGCGCCAGCACGCCGTCGAGCTCCTCGACCCGCGCGATCACCATGCCGCGCGGGGCGGGGAGCCCGAAGTCCGCGAGCAGCCGCTTGGCCTGGTACTCGTGCAGGTTCATAAGGCCAAAATTATATATCATTTTCCTGTGCCTCCCGCCCCGCCGCCCGCCCCCGTCCGCCGCGACCCGCTGGCGGCGCTGGCGGGCTGTTGGACGGCGCTGGTGACGGTCAACTACGTCGCGGATCCGCTGCACTGGAAGCGGATGGCGCTCACGCTGGATGCGGTCCGGATCTGGTCCCACGCGCCGTTCAGCGCGGACCGGTTGTGGGGCGTCCTGCCGGACCACGCGGCGGCGGCCGCGGCGGCGGCGGGCTGCCTGGCCGCGGGGCTCCTGGCGGGCG
>CAYNUZ010000294.1:0-3137 GCA_964400385.1 uncultured bacterium
TGCCGCCGGGGCCAGCGCCGCGAGCTGGCCGCCGTCCGTGACGCCCATCCCGCGCAGCCGCCGGTCCACCTCGGCGGGCGCCAGCGGCGTGACCGCGCCCCCGAGGTGCTGGAGGAGGAGGTGGCGGGCGAGGATGGGGGCCTGCAGGTTGTTGGACCGGTTGGCGAGGGGGAGGAGGACCACCCGGGCGGGGAAGGGCGTGGCGTGCCCCCGGTGCGGGGGCGGGGTCGCGCAGGCGGACAGGAGCAGGACCGCCAGGAGGGCGGCCCGGCGGTGCGCCGTCAGATCTTCCCGGACGCCAGGCCCTGGAAGGCCCATGCGCCCTTGCGGACCGTGTAGACGCTGATCGTCTGGTTCAGCGTGTCCCCGTGGGCGTCGAACGTCGTGACGCCGGTGACGCCCTTGAACCCCTTCGTCCTGCGCAGCTCCGCGATCACCTTGGCCCGGTCCGCCGCGCCGGCCCGCTTGAGCGCGGCCAGCACCACCTTCACCGAGTCATAGGCGTAGGGCGAGTAGGGGCCGATCTGGCCGTACTGCTTCTCGTAGGCGGCCACGAAGGTCTTCGCGGCGGGCACCTTGCCCATGTCCACGCCCACCATTGTGGCGCACACGCCCTCGGCCGCCTCGGCGCCGGCAAGCTGGACCAGCGTCTTGTCGAAGAGGCCGTCCCCGCCCAGCAGGGTGGCCTTGAGCCCCAGCTCGTGCGCCTGCTTGGCGAGGAGGGAGCCCTCCGGGTACATGCCCCCGAAGAAGATCAGGCGCGGGGCCTTCTGCTTGATCTTCGTCAGGATCGCGCTGAAGTCCTTCTCGCCCTGGTTCACCGAGTCCCGCCCGAGCACCTTGAGCCGGCGCTTGGTCGCCTCCTTGAGGAACTCGTCCGAGATGCCCTGGCCGTAGGTGGACTTGTCGTCCAGCACGTACACCGTGCGTGCCTTGAGGGTCGCGGCGGCGTACCGGGCGGCGGCGGAGCCCTGCGTGCCGTCGTGGGCGCACATCCGGAAGAGGCTCGTGATGCCGCGGCGGGTGATCTCGATGTTGGTCGAGCAGGGCGTCACCTGCGCGACGCCCGCCTTGGCGTAGATGTCCGAGGCGGGGAGCGTGCAGGCCGAGTTGAGGTGGGCGACCACGGCGACCACCCGCGGGTCGGAGACGAACCGGTGCGCCGCCGCGACGGCCTGGGTCGGGTTGTGCTGGTCGTCGATCGCGAACACCCTGACCGGGAGCCCCAGCAGCCCGCCGGCGGCGTTGGCTTCCGCGACCGCCAGCTCGGCGCCGTGCAGCATGTCCTGGCCGATCTTGGCCTGGTCTCCGGTCAGGGGGCAGGACACGCCGATCTTGATGCTGGGCGGCTCCGGCGCGCAGCCGGAGAGCGCGGCCAGCACGGACAGGAAGGCGAAATGGCGGAGGCTTTTCCTCATCGGCACGGGCATGATATCATGATGTATTCGACGAGCCAAGGCATCGTTTCATACAGTAACTACACTATCAGCAGGCCGGGATGCCCCGGCCATCGCAAGGAGGACCCCGACGTGCAGGTGAAAGTGCTCCCGATGTCCCGCTGGAAGGGCAACGAACAGAGTCTCCTCGTGTTTGCGGCCGAGGGCCAGCCGTCGCCGATGGGCTGGAAGGGCGGCGAGGCGGCGCTCAAGAAGCTGATGGTCCAGGCGCGGGAAGAGGGGTTCACCGGCAAGGCGGGGCAGGTCGTGGCGCTGCATCCGGACGGCGGCGAGCCGGCCCGGCGGGTCTACCTGGCCGGCGTCGGAAGCCTCCAGGGGCTCACCGAGGACGCGTTCCGCCGGTCGGCGGGCGCTGCCAGCCGGGTGGCCGAGCGGGCCTCCTCCAAGGGGCTGTCCGCGATGTTCCCGGAGCGCGGCGATCCCGCGAAGATCCGGCGGTACGCGCAGGCCATCGTCGAGGGCGTCATGCTGGCCCAGTACCGGTACACCGCCTTCAAGACCGTGAACGATCCCGCGGCCAAGCCGGTGGAGCACTTCGTGCTGCTGCACGGCGATGACATGGCGCCCAAGGACGTCACGGCCGGCGCGGCGCAGGGCGAGATCTTCGCCCGGGCCGCGATGTTCGCCCGCGACCTCGTGAACGAGCCGCCGAGCCACCTCAACCCCCAGGTCCTGGCGGGGAAGGCCTCCCGGCTGGGCGGCCGCGTACGCGCCAAGGTCTACGACGCGAAGACCCTGGAGCGGATGGGCATGGGCGCGCTGGCAGGCGTGGGCCGGGGGAGCTCTCACCCCCCGGTCTTCATCCACCTGCATTACCAGGGCAGCAAGCCCAAGGCCCGGGTGGCCCTCGTCGGCAAGGGGGTCACGTTCGATTCCGGCGGGCTCTCGCTCAAGGGCGCCGAGCACATGGAGACGATGAAGTGCGACATGGCCGGGGCGGCGACGGTCATGGCGGTGATCCAGGCGGCGGACCAGATGAAGCTGCCGCTCACGATCGAGGCGTACATTCCGGCGGCCGAGAACATGCCGGGTCCGGACGCGGTCAAGCCGGGCGACGTGCTCAAGGCGCTGAACGGCCGGACCATCGAGGTGCTGAACACCGACGCCGAGGGCCGGCTGATCCTGGCCGACGCGCTGGCGTACTCGCTCAAGGACAAGCCGGACCACGTGATCGACTTCGCCACGCTGACGGGCGCGGTCGTGGTCGCGCTCGGGACGGGCGTGACCGGCGTGATGGGCACCGACCAGGAGCTGGTGCAGGCCCTCATTGCCGCGGGCGAGACGGCAGGCGAGCCGATGTGGCAGCTCCCGCTCGTCAAGGACTACCAGGACCAGCTCAAGAGCAAGGTCGCGGACTACAAGAACATCGGCGGCCGCCGCGAGGCGGGATCGATCCTGGGCGGACTCTTCCTCAAGGAGTTCACCGGCGCCGCGTCGTGGGCGCACCTGGACATCGCCGGGACGGCGTTCGCGGACAAGGACGGCGCCTACTGGCCGGCCGGCGGCACGGGCAACCCGGTCCGCTCGGTCCTGGCCTACCTCCACAAGCTGGCGGGCTGATCCGGTGTGCATGGACCTTGAGCGCTGGGGCGTGATGGACGAGGTGGTCGAGGCGGTCCGCCGCGCCGGCGCGGAGCGGGAGCGCGAGGTGCGCGCGCTGCTGGACGGGGCCGTGCCGGC
>CAYNUZ010000295.1:0-3124 GCA_964400385.1 uncultured bacterium
CCCGCACGCCCTCGACGGACCCCGCCGTGCGGGTGACGAGCTCGACGTCCGCCGCCGCCGCCACCGCCGCAAGCGCCTCGCCGCGGAACCCGAAGGTCGTCAGCCGCTCGAGGTCCGGCAGCGCGGCCAGCTTGCTCGTGGCGTGGCGGGAAAACGCGAGCACCGCCTCCCCGGCGGGGATCCCGCACCCGTTGTCCGCGATGCGCAGCAGGCCCAGCCCCCCGCCCTGCACGTCCACGCGCACGCGCGTCGCGCCGGCGTCCAGCGCGTTCTCCACCAGCTCCTTGGCCACCGAGGCGGGGCGCTCGATGACCTCGCCCGCGGAGATGCCCGCCACGGCCGCCGCGTCGAGCAACCGGATCGGCATTCCGGCTAACCTTTCGGCTTCGACCGCTCGGCGGTGGCGCGCTGGCGGAGCCAGGCCATGATGAACGGGTCGATCCCGCCGTCCATCACCTTGGGGACATCGTGGGCTTCCAGGCCGGTCCGGAGGTCCTTGACCTGCGTGTACGGCATGAACACGTACGACCGGATCTGGCTCCCGAACTCCACCGCCATCCGCTCCCCCCGGATCTTGTTCAGCTTCTCGTCCTGCGCCACGCGCGCGAGATCGAAGAGGCGGGACCGCAGGACCGCCATGGCCGAGGCGCGGTTCTGGTGCTGGGACCGCTCGTTCTGGCACTGGACGACGATGCCCGTGGGCAGGTGGGTGATCCGGATTGCCGAGCTGATCTTGTTCACGAGCTGCCCGCCGGCGCCCGACGACCGGAACACGTCCACCCGCAGGTCCTCGTCCTTGATGTCCACCTTGATCTCCTCGTCGATTTTCGGCAGGAGATCCACCTCGGCGAACGAGGTGTGCCGGCGGTCGTTGGAGTCGAACGGGGAGATACGGACCAGGCGGTGGACACCCTTCTCGGCCTGGAGGAGCCCGTAGGCATGCCGGCCCTCCACGAGGATGGTCACGCCCTTGATGCCCGCCTCCTCCCCCGGGGTGAGGTCGATGATCTCGGTCTTGAATTTCCGGTCCTCGGCCCACCGCAGGTACATCCGCATCAGCATCTGGGCCCAGTCCTGGGCCTCGGTGCCGCCCGCGCCGGGCCGGATGGTCAGGAAGGCCGCGAGGTGGTCGTACTCCCCCTGCATGAAGTAGGTGGTCTCGAGCCGGTCGATCTGGCGGGAGAGGTCGGCGATTTCGCGGCGGCAGTCGCGGGCCAGGTCCTCGTCGGGGGCGGTGTCCAGCATCTCCACGAGCTCGCGCAGGTCCAGGACCCGCTTCTCGACCTTCGTGAAATCCTCCATCTCGCCCCGCAGCCGCTCGAACCGCTTGTTGATCTTCTGGGCCTCGGCGGGGACGTTCCAGATGCCCGGCTCGCTCAGCCGCGCCTCCAGGGTCTTCAGTTCGGCCGCGGATTTCCCGGGGTCAAAGACACCCCCTGACCTGGTGGAGCCGCTCCTCCAGGCCCGAAAGCTGGTCGCGGAACTCGGACGCCACGGCTACTTCCGCCGCTTCGCGAGCGCCTGCGTGTAGACCTTCTCGTAGCGCTCGGCCGGCGCCGTCCACGAGAAGTCGGCGCCCATGGCATCGGCCACGAGCTTCTTCCACAGCGCCTCGTCCCCGAACGCCTCCACGGCCTCGCCCACGGCCTTCGCCAGCGCCTCGGGCGTCGCGGGCTTGAAGAGGAAGCCCGTGCCCTGCTTCTTCCGGGCGTCCACCGGCTCGATGGTGTCGGCCAGGCCGCCGGTGGCGCGGGCGATCGGGAGCGTCCCGTACCGCTGCGCGATCATCTGCCCCAGCCCGCACGGCTCGAACTTCGAGGGCATGAGGTAGGCGTCCGCGCCCGCGTAGATCCGGTGCGCCAGCGCCTGGTCGAACTTGACCCGGAGCGTCAGCAGGTCCGGGTATTTCCGGGCCGTGTCCTCCAGGAGGTCCTGGACCGCCCGGTCGCCGTTCCCCAGCACGACCACATGGACGGGCATTTTCGCGAGCTTGGGCGCGGCCTGGGCGAGGAGGTCGAACCCCTTCTGGTCGGCGAGCCGCGCCACCGCCCCGATCAGCAGGCCCCCGTCGCGCACCGGGGACGGCTGCCCCAGCTCCTCGCGCAGCGCCTTCTTGCAGTCCGCCTTCCCGGCGGGGGTCTTGCGGGCGAACGGCGCGGCGATCAGCTTGTCTTTGGCGGGGTCCCAGGCGTCCTGGTCGATCCCGTTCAGGACCCCGGCGAGGTCGCTCCCCCGGGTCCGCAGCAGGCCGTCCAGCCCGAACCCGTGCTCGGGGGTGAGGATTTCCTTGGCGTAGGTGGGGCTCACGGTCGTGACCTTGTCGGCGTACAGGATGCCCGCCTTCATGAAGTTCACCTTCCCGAAGAACTCCAGCTGGTCGGGCGTGAACGCCTCCCAGCCGAACCCCGTGCGGATCACCGTGTCCTTCGGGAACATCCCCTGGTACGCGAGGTTGTGGATCGTGAAGACCGACGCCGTGCGGTGGAAGACGGGGTCCTGGTCGTAGATCCGCCGCAGGTAGGCGGGAATGAGCGCCGTCTGCCAGTCGTGGCAGTGGAGGACGTCGAAGTCCTCCTTGAGCTCCTTGATGGCCTGGATGACGGCGCGGGAGAACAGGATGAACCGGTCGGCGTTGTCCGGGTAGTCGCCCTCGGGCGTCCCGTACAGCTGGTCCCGGTCGAAGGCCTTGGGATGATCCACGAGGTAGACGGGCACCTTGCCCCCGGGCAGGACCCCCGTGAGGATCGTGACCTCCTCCCGCAGGCCCGGCGCGATGTGGACCGGGAGGGACTTTACGAGCACCTGCGGGGTCACCGCGCCCTGGAGCCGCACCTCCCGGTAGTACGGCAGGAACACGACCGACTTGTGCCCCATCCGCTCCAGCTCACGGGGCAGGGTGCCGACGACGTCGGCGAGCCCTCCGGTCTTCGCAAGGGGGGCGGCTTCGGTGGCGACGTGGGCAATGCGAAATTTAGCCATGGTGTGTCATTCCAAATCGGCCGCCATCGTAGCCGAGGGGCTGGTAATTGTCAATCAAATCGACATAATGGGCGGGATGACCCGCCGGCCCGTCCCGTCCGCCGGATCCCGCGCGCCGGCCGCCCCGCCCCCGGCCGACGCCCCC
>CAYNUZ010000296.1:0-3123 GCA_964400385.1 uncultured bacterium
CTGGAGGCGGCCACGGGCCATCCCGAGGCGGCCTTTGAGCGGTACCGCAAGCTCCTGCTGGTGGACGCGGGCCATCCCGCCGCGCAGGCCGAGAAGGCGCAGCTCGCCGCCGCCCTGCCGGCCCTGGACCGGGGCGACCGGGACCGCGAGGAGCGCAAGAAGAAGGACTGGGCCACGACGCTGGCCCGCAGCGTTCCGCCGCTCCCGCCCTCCCCGTTGACCTCCATCGCCGTCGGCATCGTGACCGGGGTGACGGATTTCCGGCTCAAGTGCGCGTCCGCCTGTACGCTCTCGCCGGGCTCCGCCGCCGCCTCGATCCCCGCCCAGACCGAGATCACCGGCGCGCTCGACGGCGGCCGGCTGCGGCTCTCCTGGTCCGGCGGCGGCAGCGCCAGCCCGGCGGAACCGGTCCGGCTGGTCCCGGACGACCCGGCGGCCACCTTCGCGATCTTCAATATCCATTTCGAGAAGGGCTCCTACTGGTCGGAGGAGGAAACGCGGCAGTACCGGGGCGCGATCACGGCGTCGGCCGCCGGCGGGGGGATCACCCTCGTGAACGAGGTGGACCTCGAGTCGTACCTCCTGAGCGTCGTCCCCTCGGAGATGCCCCGCGACTGGCCGCTGGAGGCGCTCAAGGCCCAGGCCGTGGCCGCGCGCACCGAGACCCTCTCCAAGCTCCGCCGCCACCAGAAGGAGGGGTACAACGTCTGCGCCACCCAGCACTGCGCCGTGTACCAGGGGATCGGCAAAGAGGACGACCACTCCAGCGAGGCCGTCCGCGCGACCCGGGGCGAGGTCCTGTTGATGGCCGACGGCCAGCCGCTTGACGCCGTCTATGCCGGCAACTGCGGCGGCTGGGGCAGCAGCGCCGCGGAGGTCTGGGGCTCGGGCGCGACCGAGCTGGCGGCCGTCTGCGACCTGGCTCCCGCCGCCGGGCGCGGCTGGGACGCGATGCCCGTGGATCCCGACTTGAGGGAGCGCTTCCTGCTGGCGCGGCCGGCGGCGTGGTGCGCCCACCGGGAGTACTCGGCCTCGTACCGCTGGACCCGGGCCTACACGGCGGCGGAGCTGTCCGGGTGGGTGGACCGCCGGTACGCCACGGGCGCGCTGCAGGACGCGCGCATCAGGCAGATGACGCGCGAGGGGTGGGTGACCGAGGTCGAGTTCACCGGGGCCACTGGCGCGAAGAGTGTCCGGAAGGACGCGATCCGGGCCGGGTTCAACATGATCCGGAGCAACCAGTTCACGCTCGAGCACCTGCCCGCGGAAGGCGCCGCCCCCGAGGAATACATCCTCTATGGCGCGGGCTGGGGACACGGCGTGGGCATGTGCCAGGACGGGGCCTTCGGGCTGGCCCAGCACGGCGCCGGCTACCGGAAGATCCTGGCGCACTATTACCCCGCCGCCCGGCTGGCGTCCCTCTACCCGTGACCCCCCCGCTGTTCGAGGACGAGTTCTTCGACATCCTCAAGAAGGCCCGGTTCGGCCTCGGGATGACGCCGGAAGCGGCGGCCGCGGGGGCCGGGATGACGCCGCAGGCCCTCGCGTCGCTCGAGGCCGGCGAACTCCCGGCGGATCGCGGCCCGCTGCGCCGCCTCGCCACCGTCCTGGGCCTCTCCCCCGACAAGCTGGAACGATTCGCCGCCGCCCCCGAGCCGCCCCGCGCCCTGGCGCCCGCCATCCCGTTCACCCGCATGATCCTCGGGGAGGGGTTCACGATGAACGGGTATCTCGTCGCCTGCCCGCGCACGCACGCCGGCTTCATCATTGATCCGGGATTCGACGCGCCCGCGATCGAGGCGGCGGTCACCGCGCTGCACCTCGACCCCGCGGCGATCCTCATCACGCACGGCCACCATGACCACGTGGGGGCGCTGGCCGCGATCCGCGCCCGGTACCCGGTCCCGGTGATCGGCCTCGTCGAGGAACGCGCCCAGCTCGGGGACCACGCCGCGGGCATGACCCTGGTCCGGCCCGGCCACCCGGTCACGGCGGGCACGCTGGAAGGCGCCTTCCGGCACGTGCCCGGCCACACCGCGGGGATGGGCGTGATCGTCTTCGCCGCGGCCGGACTGGCCTGCGTGGGCGACGCCCTGTTCGCCCGGTCGCTCGGGCGGGCCTCCGGCCCCGGCGCCCCGTATGCCACCCTGCTGCGGCGGGTACGGGAGGAGGTCCTCTCGCTGCCGCCCGCCACGATCCTGTGTCCCGGCCACGGGCCGCTCACCACCGCGGGCGACGAGGTCCGGCTCAACCCCTTCTTCCCGTGACGCGCCTGCTCGCCGCCGCCGTCTTCCTCGCCTGCCTGGCGGCGGGCATCCGGCGGACCTGCCCGGATGTCTTCTCCGACGACTCCCCGGAAACCGTCGCCGGCTGCGCGACGCTCGGGGTCGGGCACCCGCCGGGCGATCCGGTCCTGATGCTGGCCGGCCGGCTCGCCCTGCTTGTCCCGGCCGGTGCTCCCGCCTTCCGGCTCAATCTCTGCTCCGCCGCCCTGGCCGCGCTGCTCGCCGCCGGGCTGTGGTGGCTCGCCACCCGCCGCTGGGAAACGGCCGCGCCGCGGCTGGGCGCGGCCGCCGCAGCCGTCGCGCTGGTCCTGTCCAACCCGGTCCTGGCCCAGCAGGCCGCCACGGCCAAGGGGGCGGTCTACCTCCTCAACCTCCTGCTGCTGACGGCAGCTCTCGGCGCGGGGACCGCGGGACGGCCGCTCGCCGGCGGTCTCGCCCTGGGCCTGCTGGCCAGCCACCACTGGATGACCGCCGCGGCCTTCGGGCCCGTGCTCCTGGGCCGGTTGGTGTGGCGGCGACCACCGCGGGTCTCCGCCATGGTCGCGACGGTGATCGCGCTGGGCGCATCCCTGTGGCTCTCCCTGCCCATGCGGGCTGCCGCGAAGCCCGCGCTCAACTGGGGTGATGTGGCCACCGCGCGTCGGCTGATCGCGCACGTGGCGCGCAAGCCGTTCCTGCCGACCGAGCTCGCGCCGGAGGCGGCCTCCATCGCCGCGCAGGCCCGGGCGGGGACGGAGGCGGTCCTCGCCCAGCTCGGGCTGCCCGGCCTCCTGCTCGGCGTCGCGGGCGCGGCATGGCTCGTAGCCGCGGAGCCGGTGGCGCTCGCCGTCGCGGTCGC
>CAYNUZ010000297.1:0-3105 GCA_964400385.1 uncultured bacterium
GGGGGGGCGGCTGGGGGGGGGCGCAAACGGGGGGAAGAACGGGAGGTGGAGCCGGAACCCGGGGGGGGCCGGGAACTGCGGGGGCCCCCCCAACCCGCCGAGTCCCGCATCGTAGACCGTGGCGAAGGCGTGGTAGGCCTCGTGTAACGGCGCGTCGGCCGCCCCGCCGCCGTCGCCGTCCTCGGCCGGCCGGGCGGCCCGCCGGAGGAAGGCCCCGGCCTCGCCGGCCGCCGTCTCGATCTTCGCCCGGTTGGAGATCCACATCGCGGCGATCTGGGCCAGGATCTCCCGGAAGTCGCCGGGCGGGAAATAGGTGCCCCCGAAAAACGGCGTAAGGTCGGGCGTGAGGAAGACCGTCATGGGCCAGCCGCCGCGTCCCGTCGCGGACTGGACGTAGCCCATGTAGAGGGCGTCCACGTCCGGCCGCTCCTCGCGGTCCACCTTGATGGCGATGAACGACCGGTTGATCAGCGCGGCCAGGTCCGGATCCTCGAACGACTCATGCTCCATGACATGGCACCAGTGGCAGGTGGAGTACCCGATGGACAGGAAGATCGGCTTCGCCTCGGCCTTCGCTGCCGCGAGCGACTCCGGGTTCCAGGCGCGCCAGTCCACCGGGTTGTGGGCGTGCTGGAGCAGGTACGGGCTCTTCTCCCGCGCCAGCCGGTTGGGTCCCTGCCGCGCGTCCGCCGGTACGTTCATGGCCAGCACCGCCGCCGCGGCGAGCAGGCCCGACAGGGCCGGGACGTGACGCCGAACGGCGTGGCCTTCACACCGCGTCCCGGGTCCTGCGTCCCCTGGATGCAGGGCATGACGCAGGTCCCCGGGCAACGCGGGTACCTACTTCTTGACGACGAGGAGCTGGCCGCCCACGTGCGCCGGGTGCAGGTGGCAGTTGATGTCGTAGAGGCCGGCCTTGTCCGCGACGAACTCGACGAGCACGGGGTCCTTGTTGTCCGCCGCAATCTCGACCTTTACGTTGAACGCCGCGATGGCGAACCCGTGGGCGACGACGCCCGATTTCGCCGAAATGCGGTTGTACAGCTTGAACTGGATCCGCTCGCCCTCGTACGCGATGAACGTGGCCGGCTCCCAGCGCTTGACCCCGCCGTGGTCCGTGGCGATGCAGGTAAAGACCCGGTCGGCCCTGGCGGCAGGCGCGGCCGCCGGGGCGGGCTTGGCCGCATCGGCGGCATAGACGAGGCCGGCGGCGGCCAGGGCGAGGAGTCCGAGGACGGGGGCGGGGCTGCGCATGATGGGGGTTCCTCCTGGAAGGTTCAAGGTTGGGACAGGTACGACGCGGCGTTCTCCGCCGTGACCACGGTCATGGGGGTCTCGACGAGCGTTCCGACCCGCTGGCCGGCAAGGCGGCGGCGGATCGTCTCGACGACCATCGCGCCCATCCGGCGCGGGTAGACACCGAGCGTCGCGGTCATGGCGCCCTTGCGGATCGCCTCGATCGCATTCGGATTGCCGTCAATCCCGAGGAAGAACATCCCGGTGCGGCCGTGGGCGGTGGCCGCGGCGGCGGCGCCCAGCGCCATCTCGTCGCTGCAGCCGAAGACCAGCCGGAGATCGGGGACGCGCTGCAGGACGTTTTCCGTGACGCTCATCGCCTTGCTGCGCTCCCAGTCCGCCGGCTGGGATCCGACGACGGTGATGCCCGGATGGCGGGGCAGGTCGAGCCCCTCGCGGAAGCCCGCGGTCCGCTCCCGCGTGTGGTACCCGGGAATCCCCTCGAGGATCAGGACCTTGCCGTGGCCCGCCAGCAGCTCGACGGCCTTGCGGCCCATGAGCCGTCCGCCTGCGCGCTGGTTGTACCCGATGTAGGCGTCCACGACGCCGCCGGGCAGGGGCTGGAGCGAGTTGTGGATGAAGAACGGGATGTGCGCCGCATTGGCCTTCTTCACGGCCGGCACGATCGCCTCGTTGCCGATGGCGCAGACGCTGATCGCGTCCACCTTCTGCGCGATGAGGTCCTCGACGATCCGGACCTGCTCGGCGAAATCCGATTCGCGCGGGGGGGCCGGATGGAGGAAACCGAGATGCAGCCGGGCGGCGGCGTCCTGTGCGCCCCGGTCCACCTCGACATGAAACGGGCTGATGAGTCCGGGAGGGACCACCGCGATCCGGACGTCCTTCGCCCCGGCCGGACCGGCGGCGAGGAGGAGGCAGGCGAGCGCGCGAATCACCGCGCTATTGTACCTCCCGGGTCCGGCGCCGCCGGGCCAGGTCCACCAGGACCGCCACCAGGATGAGGCCCCCCTGCGCGCTGCGCTGCCAGTAGGACGACACGTTCAGGAGGTTGAGGCCGTTGCGGACCACGCCCATGAGCACCGCCCCGATCAGCGACCCTGCCATCGTTCCCTCGCCGCCGGACAGGCTGCCGCCGCCCATGACCACCGCCGCGATCGCATCCAGCTCGTACCCGTCCGCCGCCTGGGGCTCCGCGGAATCCAGGCGCGCGGCGAGGAGGAGGCCGGCCACGCCCGCAAGGATTCCCGCCAGCGCGTAGAGCGCCGCCTTGTGGCGCCCGACCGGGATCCCCGACAGGCGGGCCGCTTCCTCGTTCCCGCCCAGGGCGTAGGTGGCGCGGCCGAACGCCGTCCGCTCCAGCACCAGGTGCAGGGCCGCGTAGACCGCCAGCATCACCCAGACGGGAATCGGCACCCCGGCCGCCCGGCCGTCGGCCAGCCACCGGAAGCCGGCGGGAAAGGTGAAGAGGGGCGCCCCGTCGAGGTAGACGTACGTGAACCCGCGGGCCAGGCCCATCATGCCCAGGGTCGCGATGAACGGCGGCAGCCCGAGCCGGGCGACCAGCCCGCCATTGGCCAGCCCCAGCACCCCGCCGGCGGCCAGCCCCGCCGCGATCGCGGCGGGGACCGGCCACCCGGCCTTCAGGGCGCCGGCGGCGATCGCGCCGGACCAGGCGAGCAGCGAGCCCGCGGAGAGGTCGATGCCGCCGCCGAAGATCACCAGGCTGGAGCCGGCGGCGAGCACCGCCACGACGCACACCTGCCTCAGGAAGTTGGTCAAGTTCCCCGCCGACCGGAAAGCGTTGCCCGCCCGCGTTCGCGGGTCGAACCAGGCGATTCCTGCCGCCGC
>CAYNUZ010000298.1:0-3099 GCA_964400385.1 uncultured bacterium
CCCCCCACGCGCACGCGGCGGCGGCCGCCCACGCCGTGCCCGGCGGCTGCCGGCGAACGGCGTCCCGGAAGAGGACCAGGCACAGCGCCGCGACGGCCACCGCCTTGAGGAGCGTGACGGCCGGCAGCCCGCCGGCGCGCCAGGCGCCGTACAGGACGACCTGCGACAGCCACTCCTGGGTGTCCCAGGGCCGGTCCGCGGCGGTGAACGAGAAGAGGTCATGGACGGGCAGGGCCCGCAGCGCGACGATGGCGCGGCCGCAGGCGAGCTGGAACCACACGTCGTAATCCCACACCGGCGCGAGCGCGGGGCCGAGCCCCGCGAGGACGGCGAGGAAGGGGGGAATCAGAGCAGGCGCAGCACCAGCCCGCTGAGCGGCTTGGGGCGGAAGAAGGTGGACTTCTGCGGCAGCGTTTCGCCCCCGAAGGCGATCGTCGTGATGTGCTGGGAGGTCGGCGCGGGCAGGAACGCCGCCAGCGCGGCGGGCGAGGCCGCGGCGGCCTGCGCGGCCTCCGCGGCGTTCTTGGTGAAGGCCAGCTCCTTGATCCGGACCACTTGCGGCAGGAGCTCGTGCAGCCGGGTGACCTCCAGCGTGTCGCGCGGCTTGAGCCCCGCCGCGGGCGGCGGCAGGTGGAGCAGCCAGCCGCCGGCGGCCTTCGTGTAGAACCCGATCGCGTGCCGGCCGGGCTTCGGGATCGCCCCGGGCAGCCGGCTGCCCAGCCGCTCGATGCGCCCGAACCGGCTCATCGCCAGCGGGAGGGCCGGGGCCAGCGCCGCGGCGCAGGCGACGATCCGGTGGTACGGGAGGATCTTGAGCCCGCGCTGCTCGGTGTTCGCCACGAGCGACAGCATCCACCGGGCCGTGCCCCGCCGCCGGTGCCGCTGCCGGAAGATCCAGGCCGCGTGGTACCGGTGGTGCCCGTCCGCGATGAAGAAGGGCAGGCGCTTGAGCGTCCGCTGGATGCGGGCGCGGGTGCGCGGGGCGGACAGCTTCCAGAGCCGGTGCCGCGACCCGTCGCCGTGCATCGCGGCGAGCGACGGGGGCATGACCTCGAGGCTCTCGAACAGCATGGTCATGGGGTCCGCCGGGGCGCGGTAGAGGGAGATGATCGGCTCGAGGTTGGCCCCCGTGCCTTCCATGATCCGGAGCCGGTCGTCCACGGGCCCGGGCATCACCGCCTCGTGCGGGAAGATCTTCCCGGCCCCGAACGGCTCCAGCTTGAGCAGCGCCAGGATGCCCCAGAACTTCTCCATATGCCCGTCGTACTCCCACTCCTGGCAGTAGGCGTAGAAATTGGGCACCGGGTCCTGCACGAGGACGCCGTCCTTCACCCACCGCTTGAGCTTCGCCCCGATCTGCCGGTAGTTGCGGCGGCGGCCCGGCGCCCCCAGCGTCAGGTGGATGATGTTGTGGGCGCTGGTCGCGGCGAGCGCGCGGTGTTCGGCGTCGCTGATGACGTCGTAGGGCGGCGCCAGCAGGTCCTGGAGCGCCCGTCCGGGCGGATAGTGGACGCCGCGGAACGGCGCTACCGTGGCCATGTCACCGCGCAGGATACCAGATTCAGGCGGACGGCGAGGATTCGGCGGCCGGGACGGCGGCGGGTTTGGCCCCCATCGCGGACTGGTTGAAGCGGGCGAAAATCCCGTGGAGCGAGGGCAGCCCCGCCCGGGCGCGCCAGGCGTCGAGGGTGGACCGGACCAGCACCGACGCGCCGCGCACCATCTGCGTCACGTGCTCGGGCCGGCGCACGCCGGTGAGGTAGCGCCAGATGATCCGGGGCCGCAGGTAGAACTCACGGTAGGACCGGGCGGCCAGCTCCACCATCCGCGCGGCGGTCAGGCCGTGCGGGACGAAGACGGGCGTCAGCAGGTTCATCCGGCGCCAGTCGTCGTCGAAGGTCCCGGCCTCGTGCGCCTCCGCGTGCGCCTCGGTGCCGGGGAACGGGGTGAAGAGGCACGTCTGGTAGTCCGCCAGCGGCAGCCGCTTGGCGAAATCGATGGTGCGGCGGATCGTCGCCTCGGTCTCGCCGGGATGGCCCAGGATGAAGAATCCCTTGGCACGGATGCCCGCCTCGTCGGTCAGCCGGATGGCCTCCTCCACCTGCTCGAGCCGGACGCGCTTGGAGATGCGGTCCAGGATGGCCTGGTCGCCGGACTCGATCCCGTACCCGATCTGGTAGCACCCCGCGGCCCGCATCGCCTTGAGGACCGCGGCGTCCACCAGGTTGACCCGGGAGTTGCACGACCAGGTGAGCTTCAACCCGCGCGACTGCATCAGCTCGCAGATGCTGAAGAGCCGGGGCTTGAGCAGCGGGAAGATGTCGTCATAGATCGTGAGGTCCCGGATGCCGAACCGCCGGATGAGGAACTCGATCTGGTCCACCACGTACTCCGCCGAGTGCGCCCGGATGGTGTTGCCGAAGACCCCCCGGTCGCAGAAGGTGCACTGCTCGGGGCACCCGCGCGTGGTGAACATCGTGGCCGCCGGGAGCTGCCGGTACGTGTGCGCGGCCGGCCGGTATCCCGCGGGGAAGTCCGGGAGCAGGTCCCAGGCGGGGAAGGGGAGCGCGTCCATGTCCTTGAGCGCGGCGGGTCGGCCGGTGGACACCACCCGGTCCCCGTCCCGGACCAGCAGCCCCTTGATGCCGGACAGGTCGCCGCCGGCCACCAGCGTGGTGAAGAGGGGGACGAGGTAACTCTCGGCCTCGCCCACGCCGCCCACGTCGAAGCACCCGAACCGCCGCATCGTCTCCTCGGGGGCCGCCGCGAGGTGGGGGCCCCCCAGCACGACCGGCAGGCCCGGCCGCGCCGCCTTGAGCTGCTCGGCCGTCTTGACCGCGTTGTAGATGGAGGGGGTGAAGGCCGTCATCCCGACGGCGTCCGGGTCGAAGGCGAGCGCGGGCCGCGGGGGGCGGTCTTACCCAGGTTTGGGGGAGGGGGCGTGGGTGGGGGGCCCTTCCGCGGGGGCCCCGATCCCCGCGGTTCCGGGGGTTAGCCCCCTTGAACACCGCCTGGGGCGGTCCAGCGTTCTCGAACCCGGGAGGGCCGGTCGGGTCGACCGACGCCGTCACGCCGTCGAAGCTGAAGGTGAACCGGGAC
>CAYNUZ010000299.1:0-3094 GCA_964400385.1 uncultured bacterium
GCACGACAACCACGATCTGATCGCCGATTTGGCCCACGCCGCCGACGCGGACGCTGAACGGACTCCTCCCGATCTCGTTCACGCTCGCCGATCCCGAGAGCGACACCGCGAGCGTGACCGTCGAGTTCAAGGCCCGCGTGCCCGGCGGGAGCTACGGGAACTATGCGACGGCGACGGCGGATTCCACGAGTCCGCCCCTCACGGGTCTCCAGACGTCGCCCGCCGGCATGTCGTACACGCCCGGCTTCGTCTGGAACTACGGCGCGCAGATCGGGACCGCCGCGCACTTCGTCACGCTGAGGATCACTCCGAGCGAGGCCTCGGGCGCCGACCACCGGAAGCCGGTCAAGGCCAGCAGCAGGGACCAGCTCGACAGCCCGCGCGCGTAGTGGTTGCCGCACTCCGGCTCGTTGAACGGGTTGCGCCGCTCGCCGTCGTGCCGGGCGCGCACCGCGGCCACCACGGCCAGCCCCTCGGCCACCAGGCCCTCATAGATGAGGCTGGCCGCGACGTGGTACTCGATCCCGGTCCAGACCTCGTCGGCGTACGGAAACGGCGCCCGCGTCCGGCCCCCGCGGGGCCACGTGCAGGCCAGGAGGCCGCCTTCCCCGGCGCGCGCATAGACGCGGGCGGAGTTGGGCACGCCCCGCAGATCCGGCTTGAAGTTGTGGCGGTAGACCGCGGCGATGGCCTTGCGCACGTGGCCCTCCGGCAGGAGGTACCCCAGCCCGTTGACGTGGGCCATCCACTGGCCGAGGAGCTGGTCCGCGAGGCAGCCCGCGCCCATCTGGTGCGGCTTGTCCTTCCACGCGACCCGGCCGGCCGCCTCCGCCCCGCGGGTGCCGTCCGCGCCGGGCTCCGGCTGGATGAAGTACTCGCCGTTCCACAGCCGGTCCACGGTCTTTCGGGCGCCGGACTCGAAGACGCGCCGGTATTCCTGGGCCCGCTCCGGCTCCCCCATCGCCATCGCCATGTTCTCCCCGGCGCGCAGCGCGCCCAGGTACAGGATGGTGGTCAGGGGGTTGGCGCCGTAGAACTCGATGTCGTACGTGTTGTGCTGTTCGCCCTCCATCACGCCGTCGCGGTCGGCATCCCACGCGGTCCAGGCGAACTCGAGCGACGCCTTCGCGCGCGGCCAGCACCGCTCGAGGAAGCCCCGGTCCCCGCTCACCTGCCACTCCCGGTACAGCCGGATGACCGTCCCCATCTGCCCGTCGGCCGCGGGCTTCATCTGCCAGAGCGTCCCGCTGGCGATGGGCACCAGGGTGCGGAAGGCCATCGAGCCCTCGGGCCGGGTGTTCGTGCGGAAGTCCACCTCCCGCATCCCCCGCTCGAGCTCGGGGAAGAGGAAGGCGGTGGTCTGGGCGTAGTTCCAGACGTGGGTGCAGTTCATCGGGCAGCAACCCGTCCGGTCGCTCCCGTCGTCGTAGCCCTTCCCGCTGCCCTCGAAGCCGAACAGCCGCCCCTCCTCGTCCCGGAAGCACGTCGTGCTGCGCAGCGTCACGAGCTGGTTCCCCGCCGATTCCAGGACGTCCCACGGCAGGTCGGACTGCCAGAACGACCGCTCGAAGGCGCGGGTGGAGGTCTGGAGCCGCTCGTAGTCCCGGACCAGGAACTTCATGGCCGCCCACGCGTCCTTGAACCACGTGGCGTAGTAGTTCCGGATGACACGGCCGCGGACCTCGGCCTCGGTGTTCCAGTCGTTGACCCGGTTCGGGAAGTGCCAGGTCAGCAGGAACGGGACGGTGAGGGACTCCCCCGGCTCGAGCTCCAGCAGCGCGCAGAGCGTCGCGGCATCCGTCTTCCCGGTCTCCGAGGGGACCGCGTCCGTCGGCCCCTTGATCCGGCCGTCCTCGGCGAAGTCCTCCCAGATGGACCACAGGTCCCACAAGCCCCAGCCCCCCTGGGCCGGCCAGCGGGTCACCGCGCTCACCTTGGGCCACATCGCCGCGAGCGCCACGGACCCGTGGCGCACGTCGGACTCCTGGTACCGCTCGGAGGTCATCCGCACGGCCCAGAAGTGCTCCTCGTGCACCAGCTCGTTCCGGTTCCCGCCGAAGGCCGGATGCCGCGGGCCCACCTGCTGCTCGGTCCCGTCGAGCCCGACGGGATTGAGCAGCGACCCGGCCAGGCTCACCTCGACGCGCTTGCGGCCCGGGTTGGTCACCGTCCAGAGCAGGACGGTCCCCGGCAGGCCCGAATCCAGGTCCTTGAGCGGGATGAACGGGGAGTACGCCTCCAGCCGGACGTTGACCGGCAGGTCGGGATCGGTGAAGGCGACGCGCGCGAACGGGTAGGTCGCGCTGAAGGACGCCTCCCGCAGGCGCGGCAGGCCCGGGACCGCGCCGTGGAGGTCCCCGTACGACCCGTCGTACGGCGGAAGCGGCTCGGCCTCGAGGACGGCGGCGCGCGCCGGCTTGCCGGCCGCGCGGGCCCAGATGGCGAAAAAGGTGTTCTGGAGCGTGAGCCCCTTCGACGGCCGGTTGAACAGCTCCCAGTCCTGGAGCTGGCCGCGGCCGCCCAGCGAGACCGTGCCGGTGCCCAGCCCGCCCAGCGGGAACGCCACCTGCGCGAGGGCCCGCCCCCGGTACGTCCGGGGACGGGAGGCGCCCGACCCCGGTGCGGCAGCCCGGCGGGAGGCGGCCACGCCCGCTACCGTCCCCGCCGCAGGCGCCGGGACGGACGCGCGATGGTGACCACGATTCCCCGGCGAAGCATCGAGCCATCGTAACAGGTCCGGTCGCGCGGCCGGGACGCCGCGGCCCGGCACGGCCGGCGGCTCAGTCCGGGTCGGCCTTCAGCGGGACGCCCCGGCGCCAGCCCTCGACGCTCCCCCAGACGGCGAGGGCCTCCTCGGGCAGCCGGTAGACGAACCGGCCCGCGTCGAACCGGTGGGCCACGCGGTATCCCAGAAAATAGGCCCACGGCCGCATCCCATTGCCGAGGAGGTCCATCCCGATATGGACCCCGAGCCCGAGGCCGGCCGCCTTGAACCACGGCGGGCCGGGCGCCCCCGCCGTCCAGGCCAGGAAGGGCCGGATCCCTTCCAGGGGGTGCAGGGGCAGGTAAAACCGGCCGAGCCTTAACCCGTTGG
>CAYNUZ010000300.1:0-3093 GCA_964400385.1 uncultured bacterium
TGCCGTTCATGCGCCCAGCTGAGCTCAGCACGGACACGACGCCGCACCTGCCGGCGGGCTGGTCCTGGTTCTTCGCCCGGCTCCTCCCGTTCGCGCGGCGGCTGCGGTGGGCGCTGGCGCCGCTCTGGCTCGCCGACCGGGTGGGGCTGCGCGCGTTCGCCGAGGCGGTGGCCCGGAAGCTCCCGCCGGCGTGGCTCGGGAAGGGCACCGCCTTCCTCCCGGCGCGGCTGCCGGCCCCGGTGCAGCCGGTGCTGCCCGAGATCCTGCCGGCCCGCGGGACGCGCACGTTGCGGGTGGGGTACCTGCTCGGGTGCGTGATGGAGGGGATGCTGCCGGAGCTGAACCGGCTCCAGATCGAGGTGCTGCGCGAACTCGGCTGCGAGGTCGTGGTGCCCCGCGGGCAGGGCTGCTGCGGGGCGCTCGCGGCGCACGAGGGCGAGCGGGCCCTGGCGCAGTCGCTGGGGACCCGGCTGGTGGAGGCGTTCGCCGGGGCGGGGGAGCTGGATGCGATCGTCGCCAGCGCGGCCGGCTGCGGGTCCACGATGAAGGACTACCGCCACCTGCTGCTGGAGGTCCCGGCCGCCCGCGCCTTCGCGGCGAAGGTCCGCGATTTCTCCGAGGTGGCGGCGCCGCTGGCCGCGGCGCGGCCGCCGTCCCACCGGGTCACGCTGTCGCTCGCGTACCAGGAGGCCTGCCACCTCGGGCATGCCCAGCGGGTCCAGTCCCAGCCGCGGGCGCTGCTGGCGGCGATTCCCGGGGTGACGCGGGCGGAGCTGCCCGAGCAGGAGCTGTGCTGCGGCAGCGCGGGGGTCTACAACATGCTCCAGCCGGAGCTCTCGGGGGCGCTGCGCGAGCGCAAGGCGGGCCACGCCCTGCGGGCCGGCGTGGACGCGGTGGTCACGGCCAATCCCGGGTGCCTGCTCCAGCTCGCCGCGGGGCTGCGCGGGCACGCCGGCGCGCCCCGCCTGTACCACCTCGCCGAGGTCCTGGCGATGGGCTACGGCATCAAGGGCCCGATATAATACCCGCGTGAAATATTCGCTGATCGAGGAGGCGGCCTGCAAGCGGGTCTTCAAGGTGGAGCTGGACGCCCATGAGGTCCACCACGCCCGCGACCACGCCTACCGCCACGTGGCGGAGCGGGCGGACCTCCCCGGCTTCCGCAAGGGCAAGGTGCCGGCCCACGTCCTCGAACAGCGGTTCGGCAAGCAGCTCGAGGAGGAGACCGTGGAGCACGCGCTGGGGCACGCCGCCCAGGCGGTGATCCAGGGGACCGGGCTCCAGCCCATCACCAACCCGAGCGTCGCGTCCATCCAGCACGCGAAGGACGGCATGACGTTCGCGCTGACGATCGAACTGGCGCCCCAGATCGTGCTCGAGGAATACCGCGGGCTGGCCTTCGACCGCGAGCCGGTGATCGTCCGGCCCGAGGACGTGGACGCGGTGATCGACGGGCTGCGCCGCCGGATGACCTCGTACGCCCCGGCGGGCCGGCCGGCGCGGTGGGGCGACCTGGCGGTGCTCGACTACGACGGGACGGTGGGCGGGCGGCCGTTCGACGGCAGCCGGGGGCGCGACGTCGCGGTCTTCATCGGCGCGGGCGAGACGATGCGCCAGATCGAGGAGGCCCTGGTCGGGCGCTCCGCCGGCGACGCGTTCACGCTGGACGTGACGTACGATGCGGACCACGTGAACGAGGCGCTGCGCGGGAAGACCGCGGCGCTGTCCGTGACGCTCAAGGAGCTCAAGACGGGCAAGCCGCCCGAGCTGGACGACGCGTTCGCGGCGCAGGTGGGCACGTACACCACCCTGGAGGAGGTCCGCGCGGCGGTGGGCGCCCGGCTGCGCGCCGAGCGGGAGAAGGAGGTCCACGACCGGCTGCGGGCGACGGTGGTGGACCGGCTGATCCGGTTCGCCCCGGCCGAGGTGGCGCCGTCCATGGTGGACGACGAGATGCAGTACATGGCGGTGCGCGGGGCCGAGGAGCTGGCGCGGCAGGGGATGAAGCAGATCGAGCAGCTCCGGATGAACCCCCAGTCCTTCCGCGAGATGTTCCGGCCCGCGGCCGTGCGGGCCGTCCGTGAGGCCTTCGTGCTGGAGGCCATCTCCCGCAAGGAGGGGCTCACGGTCACCGACGAGGACCTCGACCGGGAGATCCGGCAGGGGCGCGAGGGGGGCGAGGTGCCCGAGCGGCTGGTCGCGCAGCTCAAGGCGGACGGCCGGTGGGAGCGGCTGCGGCACCGGCTGCTCCAGGACCGGACGCTCGACTGGGTCATCGCGCAGGCGCGGATCTCCGAGCGGGCGCTCTGCCTCTGAACCGGGCCCCGGCCCGCCGTGTCGCAGAATCGTACAGCCGGAACTTCCCATGGGGGGGCCGGGTTTGGCTCTGGTAATGGGAAACAGGACATCCAAATGGCGATGAGGAGGAACACCCCGATGGGACTGATTCCGATGGTGGTCGAGCAGACCGGCCGCGGCGAGCGGGCCTTTGACATCTATTCCCGGCTCCTCAAGGAGCGGATCGTCTTCATCGGGACCCCGATTGACGACGACGTGGCGAACTTGATCGTGGCGCAGCTCCTCTTCCTCGAGGGCGAGGACGCGGACAAGCCGATCAACCTCTATATCAACTCCCCCGGGGGCGTGGTGACGGCCGGGCTGGCCATCTACGACACGATGCAGTACATCAAGCCGCCGGTCTCGACGATCTGCGTGGGGCAGGCCGCCAGCATGGCCGCGCTGCTGCTGCTGGCCGGCACCAAGGGCCGGCGGTTCGCGCTGCCGCACTCGCGCATCCTCATCCACCAGCCGCTGGGCGGCGTGCAGGGGCAGGCCACGGACATCGACATCCAGGCCAAGGAGATCATGCGGATGCGCGACCGGCTGAACGAGATCATCGAGACGCACACGGGCCGGTCCATCGACCAGATCCGCAAGGACACCGACCGCGACTTCTTCATGAGCGCCGTCGAGGCGAAGGAGTACGGGATCGTGGACGAGGTGTTCCAGCCGAAGAAGGCCGTGGCCAACAACGGCACGACTGCGGCGCCGGCGGTGGCCTGATGGCTGCGCCCAGGCCCGCCGCACCGGGGG
>CAYNUZ010000301.1:0-3089 GCA_964400385.1 uncultured bacterium
CACCCGCGCGTGGCTCGCGGGGATCGAGGAGCATCCCGGGGCGGCGGCCGATGCGGCGGCCAACGCGGCGGCCGCCGGCGCCCCGGCCCGGTACCGGACCGGGACCGTCGAAGACGCACTCCCGGCGCTCGCCCGGGAGGGGCTGGACGGGCTGGGGACGGTGATCGTGGATCCGCCGCGCAAGGGGCTGACGCCCGCGGCGCTGGCGGCGATCCTGCGGCTGACGGCCCGGCAGCTGATCTACGTCTCGTGCGACCCGATGACCTTCGCGCGCGACGCGCGGGCGCTGCTGGCGGACGGGTGGAACCTGGAGGCCGTTGTCCCGCTGGACATGTTCCCCCAGACGTACCACATCGAGCTGATGGCCCGGTTCACCCGGCCCGGGCGGAACCCGGACGGCTCCGTGGCGGTTTAACTGGTCCAAGGGCGGACTCATGTCAGGACAACCGGGGGACGGCCCCCACGGAGGATCACGCGATGGCGAAGAAGGACAAGGATGAGGCGATGGAAGGGCACTCCCACGGGGGGTGTTGCTGCTGCTGCGGATACGGCGGCGGCCGCGGCCGGTTCTGGAAGGGCGTGCTGGTGGGGTTGCTGGCGGCCTGGGCGTATTCCCGGTTCTGCTGCCACGGCATGATGTGCCACGGCGGCATGATGGGCGGGTACTACTGTCCCGCCCCGCAGGGCCAGATGGGCACCCCGCCCGCTGCTCCCAAGGAAGCTCCCAGGAAGTAACGCGCCGACTCATTCCGTTCCCTCTCCCCTCACCGTGAGGGGAGAGGGTCGGGTGAGGGGTGTCTGCTCCTAGGGGTTCCGGCCTTTCTCCTTCCTCCCCTCCCACCCGCCCCGTTCCGACAGCTCCCCGTCATTGAGCAACTGCGCGCGGGTCACCGCATCGTCCCCGTGCCGCTTCCTGATCCGGTCCACCGCCTCGGCCACCTTCCGCGCCTTCGCCATCCGCCGGTCCACCAGCAGCGGCAATTGACCCGCGTCCCGCGGCTCCAGCCCGCTGGCGCCCACGCCCAGCAGCCGGACCTTCCGGCCGCCCAGCGCGATGCGCTCGCGGAAGAGCCGGCGCGCGGCCGCATGCAGCACATCCCCCAGGTCCGAGGATTCCGGGAGCGTCAGCGCCCGGGTGACGGTCGCGAACGTCTCGTCGCGCACCTTGAGCTGCAGGGTACGCGCCACCAGCCCGGCTTCCCGCAGCCGCGCGGCCACGTCGTCGGCCAGCGCGAGGAGGACGGTGTCGATCCGGTCCGGGTCCGCCAGGAACTCGGCGAAGGTCGTCTCCCGGCTGATGGATTTCGCCTCGCCGCCGGTTTCCACCGGCCGGTCGTCCTCGCCGCGCGCCAGCGCCTGGAGCTCGGCTGCGTAGCTGCCCAGCCGCCGGGTGAGGAGGGCCTCCGGCGCGGCCGCCAGCGCCCCGATCGTCGTGAGGCCGAGCGCCACGAGGGCCTCCTCGGTGCGCGGCCCCACGCCCCAGATCCGGCGGACCGGCAGGGGGGCGATCGCGGCGGCCCCGCCGCCGCCGGGGATGACGGTCAGGCCATCGGGCTTCTCGAGGTCGGAGGCCACCTTCGCCAGGAACTTGTTCGGGGCCACCCCCACGCTGCACGTGAGGCCGGTGGCCTCCCGCACCCGCGCCTTGATGGACCGGGCGATCGTTTCCGGCGGCCCGAACAGCGCCCCGCAGCCCGTGACGTCGAGGAACGCCTCGTCCACCGAGATCTGCTCGACAAGCGGCGTGAAGGAGCGCAGGATCTCCATGACGGCGCCGCTCACCTCGGCGTACCGGTCGCCGCGGGCCGGGAGCACGACCGCCTCCGGGCACAGGCGCAGGGCGGTGGCCATCGGCATCGCGGAGTGGAGGCCGTATTTTCGCGCCTCGTACGAGGCGGCGGCCACGACCCCGCGCTGGCCGGGGCTGCCGCCGACCACGACGGGCCGGCCGGCCAGCTCCGGGCGGTCGTGGATCTCCACCGCCGCGAAGAAGGCATCCATGTCCACGTGGAGGATCGCCCGCGGCTCCGGCATGGCCCCATGGTACAGCGGCCGGCGGTCTCCCCGGGATGTTGATCCCGGAGGAACTATTCAGGATGCCCGCGGGTTCCCATGACCAGGGGGGCACGTGAGCCGGCCCTCGCGGTGGGGGAGGTGGCGTGCTAGAAAATAACGTGGCGCAAAACCTGACGGTGGTGACCAAGGAACGCGTGGTCGCGGTGGACATCACCAAGGACATCGAGCAACTGGTCCGCAAGAGCGGCATCGCGGACGGCCTCTGCTTCCTCCACGTGCCGCACACCACCGCGGGCGTGTTCGTCAACGAGCGCGACGATCCGGCGGTGGCGGTGGACATCATGGAGACGCTGGAACGGGTCATCCCCCGCGAGGGCAAGTACCGCCACGCGGAGGGCAACTCCGACGCGCACGTGAAATCCGTCCTGGTGGGTTCGTCGGCCAGCCTGCCGATCACCGGGGGCTGGCTCTCCATGGGCCGCTGGCAGGGCATCTTTTTCGCGGAATTCGACGGCCCCCGGACCCGCACGCTCGTCGTCACCCTCCTCAAGACCTGAACGGTCTTTCCGGCGGCGAGCCAGCCTGTACACTGGGGTCACGATGCCCGCATGGCTGGTCGCCGCGTCCCTTGATCTGGCCCGGGAAAAGGCGCTGGGGAACACCGACGGCGTCGGCACCAGCGCATCCACGATGGTCGTCGGGCAGGATGCCCTCCTGCTGGCGTTGCTCGTCACCTTCCTGGTGCAACTCCTGCTCTGGCTTCCGATGTTCGGGCGGTCGGCCCGCGGCTGGCGGCAGGCCGTCTACAGCGCCGCCCTGGCCGCCCGGATGGCCTTCATCGTGCTGCTGATTCGCGTCTTCTTTCTTGCGGTGCTGAACCAGTGACGGGGCGGACGCTTCGCGAGCTGTTCACCGTCAATCTCGGTGTCGCCCCGCGCGACACGGTGCTGGTGCTGGCCGATGCCCGGCCGGGGCACGCGCGGCCGGTGACGGCGCTGGGGGCCCGCGTGGCCGAGGCCGGCCGGGTGGCCTGCCGGGCCGCGTAACACCATCATCCAGCACGCGCGCCAACG
>CAYNUZ010000302.1:0-3089 GCA_964400385.1 uncultured bacterium
GCCCTCGCGGCGGGCAGCCCGGGCCGCGACGGCGGCGTCCCCATCCCGGGGTTCAATGACCTGTATTCGGGGCGGGGACCGGACATGGGTGCGCAGGAGTCGGACGACCCGCCGATGCGGTTTGGGCTGGACGACGGCTCGGCTCCGCCGCCCCCGCCGCCCGCGAATACGACGCGGGTCCGGGGCTGGCGGAAGAAGCCGGGCACCGAGACCGAGGGCCTGGCCTTCACGGACGCCCCGAAGATCTTCCTGCGCGACCTCACCCGGGCGCTGACCGCACCGGCCCGCTGGAACGGGCCCGACTGGCTGCTGGCCGGCGAGGGCGTGGCCCTGACCGGGGCCGCCGCCCTGCTGGACGACCCCGTCCGGAACTTCGCGGCACGGCACCACACCCGGGGGATGAACCGCTACACCCGGCTTACGGAGCCGTTCGGCGCGGAGTATTCGATCGGGGTCCTGGGACTGTTCGCCCTGGGCAGCCTCAAGGTCGACGACCCCCGGGTGGGGGCGGTGGCGTACGACGGGGCGGTCGCGAGCGTCGTGGGGGGCGGGATCCTCTGCCAGGTGATCAAGGTCCCCGTCGGGCGCGCCCGGCCCTTCCAGGCGGACTCCCCGTGGCACTTCCGGCCGCTCAGCGGCCACGTCTCCTTCCCGTCCGGCCACACCACGCAGGCGTTCACGGTGCTCTCGGTCGTCGCCGCGCACTTCGCCAACCCGGTCGTGGATGTCCTCTGCTACGGCCTCGCAGCCTCGGTCGGCTGGGCCCGGATCTACCACGACCGGCACTGGACCTCGGACGTGGTCGGGGGAGCCTGCCTCGGCACCGCGGTGGGCCGGGGCGTGGTGGCGATCAACAACCGTTCCCGGACCGGTGACGGCCATGCCGGCCTTCGGCTGGAGCCGCGGCTGGCCGGGGGCGTGGCCGGGGTGGCGGTGACCGCGCCGTTGTGAACGCCCTGCGCCTCGCGGTGGTGGCCGCCCTGCTCTGGCCCGGCCCGGGCCGGACGGATCCGGGCCCGTCTTCGCCCGCCGTGACCCCGGCCCCGGCCCGCCCGTCGGCGTTGTCGTATCCCCTGGCGGTCCCCGGGGACCTCGTCACGTTCGTGAAGGAGGTCCCCCGGTGGGGCGGCGGCTGGGGCGTGCCCGCGATCGCCGTGGCGACCGGTGTCCTGTTCACCGTGGACGGGCGGCTCTATGAAGGCACGGCCCGGCTCGGCCGCCGTGCGGGCATCGCACAAAACAACGCGCATGTCACCTACGGCCACCTGCCGCTTCCCGGCATCGGGCATCCCGTCTCGATCCTCGAGCTGCCGACGAACGTCGGCAGCGCGATGTACTTCCTGGGCAACGGGTGGTTCAGCGGCGGCATCTGGGCGGGCTTCCTCGCCGGCGGCCTCATCGCGGACGATACCCGGGCCCTCGCCACCGCCGGCCAGTTGTGCGAGGCCATCGTCGGCACCGGGCTCACCGGCCTCACGATCAAGATGTCCACCGGGCACGAGGACCCGGGGGTGCGCACTTCGCGCAACGGCCGATGGCGGTTCTTCCGCAGCCCGGTCGTGTACCTGCGGAACGTGACGCACTACGACGCCTTCCCGACGGGCCACCTGGCGACGCTCATGACCACCACGACGGTGATCGCGGAGAACTATCCGGACCAGTGCTGGATCCGCCCGCTCGGGTACACCCTGATGGGCGCGCTGGGCTTCCAGATGGTCAACAGCGGGGTGCACTGGTTCGGCGACTATCCGGTGGGCATCGCGATCGGGTACGCCTACGCGGAGATCACCGTCCGCCGCGCCCGGGCCGTTTCCGGATCGCCGTCGGTCATGCGTCCGGATGTGGCGCCACTGTTGCTCGCCGATGGGACCGCAGGGCTGTGCCTGGAGTGGCGGATCGCCCGGCCCTGAGCGGTCACTGATGACTGGCGTGACGTGCCAGTCGAAGGGCGGTGCCCTGAGCGGTCACTGATGACTGGCGCGACGTGCCAGTCGAAGGGCGGTACCCTGAGCGGTCACGGATGACTGGCGCAACGTGCCAGTCGAAGGGCTAGAACCGGTAGTCGGGGTTGTCGGGGTTGAAGTCGGCAGCGGTCAGCGAGACGTCGGTCCGGAAGTTCTCGTAGCCGTATTCCTCGACCAGCCGGTCCTGCCAGTCGTAGATCGCGATATTGAGCGGCAGGCTGTTCTCGCTGTCCACCCAGACGAGGGCGCGGCGGCAGTAGTACCCCGCCGCCGGGTCGGCCGGCAGGATCCCCTCCAGCACCGTGGCAGTCCGGCCGAACCGGGGCATCCGGCCGTGGTCCACGGACACGAAGACCCCCGCGGCGAGCGCCCGCCGGACATTGCCGTCCACCAGCGTCACCAGCCGGTCCAGCCCCAGGTCGGTGATGGGATGCCGGTTGTACCGGAGGATCCACCGGCTGTCGGGGACAAGGTTGAACTTGAGCAGTCCCCAGAACCCGCCCGGATGGACCTTGACCCGGTTGTCGTTCCAGCCCTCCACATAGATCGCCTCGCCGCCCTTGCCGCCCGGATTCGCCCATTCGAGATAGACGTTGAAGGGCTTCTTGAACTTGAGCCGCATCGTCTCGTCGGTCAGCTCGGTGCCGTGGAGCAGCTCCTTCTTGTGGTAGATCGCGGTGTAGCCGTCAATCCCATCCAGGTACGTCCGGGCCCGGCCCAGCCAGGCCAGCCACGGCTGGGCCCCGCCCGGCGCCGCGGCGGGCGCGGCGGACAGGATGACCGGCAGGAGGGGAAGCAGCACGAGATTCGTCATGCTCTTATTGTCCCCTTTTCACCTCGAATCCGCACCCCCCCGCCATGGAACCGCTTCGCCCACCGCGTGACAAAGTCCCCGCGCGGAGCGCCACTTCGTCCGGCAGGTAGGCTACTGTGAAGCTGCCATGATGGATCTTGTTGTCGGACCGTACCCCGCGCTCGAGGGGGAGCTGGCCGGGCGTCTCAAGGCCCTGCGCGCCCCCGGCGGGGCGGCCCTCCTGGCGCCGGTGGCGGTGCTTGCCCCCTCCCGGCGGCCCCCGCCCCACCTCCAGCCCCGGTGTGCGCGGGACCACGGGCGTGCCCGCGGCC
>CAYNUZ010000303.1:0-3053 GCA_964400385.1 uncultured bacterium
GTCAACGACTTCCGCAAGCTGTGCGGCTTCGAGGCGTACGCGCCGACCGACAACGCGAGCGAGCTGACGGCCCGGACCAACGACGAGGGCTGGCCCACCGTGTTCGTGGAGTGGCTGCGCACCAGCCGGCTGTCCGAGCGGGACGGCGTGATCGTCCTGTCCGTCGGCGGCGGGGATGCGGAACGCAACATCAGCCCCAACCTGGTGGAGGCGCTCCGGTTCGCCGTGGAGCGCAGCGCGAAGATCCTCGGCATCGTGGGCCGCGACGGGGGGTATACTGCGAAGGTGGCCGATGTGACTGTCCTCATTCCGACCGTGAATCCGGCAACCTCCACGCCGCACGCCGAGGCCTTCCAGGCCGTGGTGTGGCACCTCCTCGTCTCGCATCCCGACCTCAAGGTGAACGCGACGAAGTGGGAGTCCACCGACCGGTGACGCCCTCCGAGGCAGTCCTGGCGCGGCTCAAGGTCAAGCTGTACGCCGACGGGGCGGACAAGGCCGGGATGGTGGCGCTGGCCGCGAAGCCGCACATCGCCGGATTCACCACCAACCCGAGCCTCATGCGCAAGGCGGGCGTGGCGGATTTCGAGGGCTTCGCGAAGGAGATCGTGGCCGCGATCCCGGCGAAATCCCTGTCGTTCGAGGTCTTTTCCGACGACTTCCCCGAGATGGAGCGGCAGGCCCGGAAGATCTCGGCGTGGGGCAGGAATGTCTTCGCCAAGATCCCGGTCACGAACACCCGCCGGGAGTCGTCCGCCCCCCTGATCCGCCGGCTCGCCGCGGAGGGCATCAACCTCAACGTCACCGCGATGCTCACCCTCGACCAGGTCCGGGAAGTCGCGGCGGCGCTGCAGCCGGGCGTGGCGGCGATCGTGTCCGTCTTCGCTGGCCGGATCGCGGACACCGGGGTGGATCCGCTGCCGCTGATGACCGAGGCGGCGCGGATCCTGGGCCCGCATCCGGAGCACGAGCTGCTCTGGGCCAGCACCCGGGAGGTCCTGAACATCTTCCACGCCGAGCAGGCCGGGGCCCGCATCATCACCGTGCCGCACGACATCCTGGCCAAGCTGGGCGCGCTCGGCACCCCGCTTGCCGACTACTCCCTCGACACCGTCAAGACGTTCTCCGAGGACGCGCGCAAGGCGGGCTTCACCCTCTAGCGGGGGAGAAGGGGACGGAGAAGGGGACAGTTATGATATTACGATATTCTCGCGGCTTTGACGAGAATATCATAATATCATAACTGTCCCCTATCCGAAGGCGCTCACGCCAGCAGGTACTGCGTGGGCAGCGGCGTCTCCACCGCCCGGCCGTCGTGGCGGTGCAGGTGGAAGGCGCGGGCCCGGGGCCGCGAGGAGACCACCCGGGCCAGCCGCGTCCCGATGAAGTGCAGCGCCACCCCGTCGTCGGCCGCGTAGCCCGGCCCGATCTTCCCCTCGCGCACCAGCCGCCGGTACGAGGGGCGGCGCTTGGGCTGGGTGTCGTAGTGCGGGCAGTTGCTGCCCGGCAGCAGGCCGAGGCAGGGCAGCGCGCTGAGCTCGCCCGGCACCGAGTCGGTCACGCCCTCGTCGAACCAGCAGATGGACCCGGCGCTGAGGCCGCACAGGACGATGCCCTCCCGCCAGGCCCGCCGGAAGATCGAGTCGAGCTTCCACGCGCGCCAGAGCGTCAGCAGGCTCTTGGTATTGCCCCCGCCCACGTAGATCACGTCCTGGCCGAGCACGAAGGACGTGAGGTCCGCGGTCGGCAGTTTGAAGAGGGAGAGGTGGGTCGGGGCGCAGGGGAGCGTGCGGAAAGCCCGGTAGAACCCGGCGATGTACCCCTCCGCGTCGCCGCTGGCGGTGGGCACGAAGCAGATCCGCGGGCGGCGGCGGCGTGCCTGGGCCAGGATGTACCGGTCCAGCGCGAGATTCTTCGGCTCGTCCGAGAACCCCCCTCCGCCCATGCCGATGATCTGCCGCAGCGGGCCGCGCATCACTTGATGATAGCCGGGGGCGGCCCCACGACCAGCCGGTGGACCGTGTCCACCCCGAGCCGGCACCCGCCGCCCTCCGCGGCGCACCGCCCGGTCACCGGGTCGATCGTCCCCAGCGACGGCAGGAAGACCGAAGGCCCCGTCAGCCGCTCCAGCTCGTTGCCATCCGGGTCGCGGGCGGTCACCCGGAACGTCCAGGTCCCGGGGCGCAGCCCGTCCGGGGGCAGCCGGGTGCGCCACGCGAACGCCGCGTCCCCCTCCCCGTCGGCTTCCGGCGCCGGCAGCGCGACCCACGCGCCGTCGGAGCGGCGCAGCTCGACGGCGACCTGCGCCACCGGAATGCTGAACGTCAGGGTCACCGCGGCGTCCGCGCCCCGGGTGCCGGCCCCCGCGCCCGTGGTCGTGAGGAACAGGCTGCGCCCGGCCTGCACCCAGCGGCCGTCGTACAGCGTCGCGCCCCCCGCGGTCACGGCCAGTGCCACCAGGCGCGGCGGGTGGTTCGCCACGATCAGGGTCATGGTGGCGTCGCCGCCGGGTTCGAACTCCGGGGTGGAGGGGTTGCCGTCGATCCGGTACTCGCGGTACCCGCCATCCACCCGCAGGCGCTGCAGCCCGTCGGCGAGGCGGAGCGTGGGGATCTCGCCGGTGAACACCGGCAGGCCGGTCCAGTCGGTGCTCCGGCGGTCGTCCAGGCCCACCCGGACCTCCAGCGGCACGGCGCCCTGCGGCCCCTCGACCGCGACGCTCACCTCGGGGCGGATCTCGGTGCGCGGGACCAGCGTGCCCTTGAAGTAGACCGTCCCGCGGAACGTGCACCGCGGCGTGCCCGAGACCGTCCCCGTCGCGGTGGTGGCCGGCTCGAACCGCCCGGCCGGGGCGTCCCAGTTCCAGGACTCGTCGCAGACGGCCGGCCACCGGTCCGGGCTGTCGGAGAGGGAAAACGCCATCCGCATCAGGAGGAACGTGAACGCCTGCATCTCCGGGCGGCCGTCCGCCCCGCGGCCCATCGCCCAGGCCATCCGGCCGTCCCCGGGCCGCAGCGGCGCCGCGGCGAGGTAGGCGGGCCGGGCGGATCCCG
>CAYNUZ010000304.1:0-3052 GCA_964400385.1 uncultured bacterium
ACGGGACGGGGGCGCTGGTCTGGAGCCGCACCGCGGCGGCCGCGCAGGTCATCGGGCTCGGCGCGGACAATACCGGCGTCGTGGCGGGGGTGGTCGTCACCCCCTGACGCCCGCCGCGGCCGGTCAGGCCGCGGGCGTCTCCTTCCCGCGCTCGTGCGCGAGCCGCCGCTTGCGCCGGTCCAGGGAGACGTGGTCCTGGTACGCGCCCGGGTCGCGGTCGGCCCCGGTCTCCCGGTCGAGGTACAGCGGGAAATCCTCCTTCCCCGGCTTCGCGTTGGTGTACGGGTACGGGTAGGACCGCATGAGGATCCGCCGCTCCCGGGTCAGCGTCGCGAGCCAGGCCGGATCGCTGGTGTACCGGTCCTGCGCAATCAGCCACGACGGACAGTACGCGTAGAAGAAGTTCTTGCGCAGCACGTCGCTCTCGTTGGGCTCGACCCGGTGCCAGCAGGAGCAGTGCATCACGGTCATGTCCCCCGCGCGCGCCGTCACGATGTGCTCCCCGGGAACGGGGCGGTCCGTGTCGTAGGCCTCGAAGTACTGCTGCCGGTGCGACCCCGGCATGACGACGAGATTGCCCATGCGCGGCCGCGGGTGGTCCGTCAGCCAGTACGAGATCTTGAGCACCGCCGGGAGCGCCGGCGGGATGAAGACGGTGTACGGCACCGCCCGCGGGCCGTCCGGGTGCCAGAGGTTGTACCACCCGCCGCGCGGCCGGATCATGCACTGCGAGAGCTGGAGCTTGGTCAGCTCGCCGTACAGGTCATAGGCGAACCCGATGTGCCGGGGGTGGTCGATCAGCTCCGCGAACACCGGGTCCCGCTCGGCGATGTTCTCGGGCGAATAGAACTCGGCGGGGTTGAACTTCGGGTCGGCGGCCGCACACCGGTCGATGGCCTCGAGGTACCGCGCCACCTCCTCCGGCGGGATCGCCCCGGGGATCGTGATGAACCCGTCCCGGTCGAAGGCCTCGCGCTGGGCCGCGGTGAACCCGGGCGGCGCGCGCCGGGGCGCGGGGGGCGGCGGGAGGTCGCTCACCGGTCCATCATGCCATCGCCCGGGGGCAGCAAGGCCCGGAACCGGTCGGGCCGGAGCCCCATCGTCTCCAGGGGGAGGGCCGGCCAGCTTCGCGGGACCGGCCCGCCCGCCCCCTCCACCCGGTTGTCCCGGAACAGGATGTCCCGGTCGGTCAGGCCGTCGTTGAGCTGCCGCCACCGGCCCCCCGCGCAGACGTTTCCGGTGACCCGGTTGCCCGCGGGATCGGCGCACGTCGCGAGCGAGTACCCGGCCAGCGCGGGGTACCGGGCGTGCCACCGGGCCGACCGGACCGGCACCGCGGCGAGCTTCCGGTCCATCTCCCAGTCGCCGCCCGGCTTGAAGTGGTCCTTCGCCCACCCGCGCGCCCGCGCGTCCACGTGCACCGCCGGGTCGCAGTCCACGAAGACGTTGTCCGCCACCGTGTTGTCCCGGCCGCCGCCGATCAGGACCCCCCACCCGGCGCGGACGAACAGGTTGCCCTCGACCCGGGTGCCGCACGCGCAGTCGTCGAGGTAGACCGCCATCACCTCGTTGAACTCGCCGGGCCGGGCCTGCGTCCGGGCCAGGTCGCGGAAGAGGTTGTGCCGGATCACGGTCCCGCGCGCGGTGGGATCGCGTCCGGTATAGAACGCCCCCGCGTCCCCGGTCTCGAGGCAGACCCGCTCGATCACGTTGTCCTCGATCACGTGGTCGTTGCCGCCCAGCAGGATCGCGTTGTGCGGCGCCTCGTGGATCCGGTTGTGCGCCACCCGGATGCCGACGCCGTCCACGCCCACCCCCGGCCGGTAGGTCCGGCTCCACCGGCAGAAGTCATGGAGGTCGTTGTTGACCGCGGCGTGGCCGCACGGCGTAAGCGTCGCCCGGTCCCCGCCTTCGAGCGTCATCGCCCCCTCCCCGGTCCCGTGGATCTCGCACGACTGGATGAGGTGATTCCGCCCGCCGTGCACGCCCACGCCCAGCCCGCCCAGGTTGCGGATCGCGCAGCCGCGGACCGCGACGTCCGCGCCGCCGGTGATCCGGACCCCGTCGCCGCGGCCGTCCTCGAGCACCAGCCCGTCCAGCCGCACGTGCGACGCGCCGTCCACGACGATGAGTGGGTCTTCCAGCAGGGTCACCACCGTGCGGACCGGCGCCGCCTCCCCGGGCGGCAGGAAGTACAGCCGGCCCGCCGCGCGGTCCAGCCACCACTCCCCCGGATCGTCCAGCGCCTCGAGCGCGTTCTCGAACGCGAACCGGGCCCCGGTCACAACGCCGTACCACCCCGCCGGTGCGGCGATGGCGGCTTCGCCGCGGACCGGGTCGAAGGCCGTGAGCGGGTCGTGGGTGTCCGCCCACTCGTAGGTCCAGTACCCGTGGACCCACAGGTCCGGCGCCGCCGCCCATCGCGCTACCGCGGGATCGCGGAAGGCGAACCGGTCGGTCGCCCCCCCGGTCAGCGTCGCGGTGACGGTAAGCCAGCCGGCGGACGGGTGCCGCGCCAGCGGCATCACCCGGCCGTCACAGACCAGCTCCAGCGCCGCCGCCGCGAGCGGCTGGCCGAACCCGCGCCTCCGGAAGGTCCCGAACTCCGTGACGCCCTGCGCGCGCAGATCGGTCCACAGGACCCGCGCGCGGATGGCGGGGGCGAGCGCGAGCTGTAGATCAGGAGACACGCCGCGATCTTCGGTGGTGCGAACGATGGCCGTGGGTACGTCGACCTCACCGATCCAACCCGCGTGATACGTGCAGATCGAGTGCCCGGCTTCGACGATCATGCGCCAGTCGTGATGCCACATCTCGTCGGCGAACCACAGCGGAAGATTCTTGCTGCCCGGCTTGTGGGCCAGCTTTTCGAAATCTCCGGCGCGGAGACAGGCGGGTTTTTCCGCCAGGACGTGACATCCGGCATCGAGCGCGGCGCCGATCGCCGGCGGTGAAAGCGCGGCCTCCAGAGTCACCAAGGCCAGAGTAACCTTCTCCTTTTGTAGCATCGCCGCCGGCTCTGTGTAGACTCCAGCAAGCTTGGCGCCGAGGG
>CAYNUZ010000305.1:0-3048 GCA_964400385.1 uncultured bacterium
GGTGACCGCGTGGCCCGCGGCCAGGGAGCGGCGGACGAGGTTCGCCCCGACGAACCCCGCCGCCCCCGTCACCAGGAGCCGCCGGGAAACGGAGCCGCCGCCGCCGGAATCGGCGGCGGCGGGGGTCCTGCGGGGCCGGGGCGCGGAAACGGTCAGCCTTTCAGCAACTTGCCGTACTTGAAGATGTCCAGGTACGGGTACGCGCGGATCCTGATCTCGGCCTTCTCGGCGTCGGTCAGCGACTGCGCCATGGACAGGTTGTACTTCGGGGTCGGCGTCTGCACCGTGCCCCACGGGTACAGGCCGGTCAGCCGCTGGCTGTTCCACGACGTGTACTTGAGCGTGTTCGCCGGCTTGACCCCGATCTTCTCGCACAGGGCGCCGAGCGTCTTGAGCGGGTTGGCCAGCGTGTCCTCGAGGCGGACGATGTGGACGTTGTTCGGGAACATCTTCTGGTACATCAGCGCGAAGTACTGGTTCAGCGACCACATGTGGAGGTACCGCGCCAGCGAGAACGGCACGGGCCGCTTCTTCGTGTCCGCGTACGCGCTCCACGGGTTGCGCACGACGTGCACCATGTGGGACGTCGGGAAGTCCTGCAGCATCTTCTCCGTATCGAACACGATGATGGGGCAGTAGCCCACGTACACGTGCTCCTTGCCGGAGGACTTGCGGTTCTTCCAGGTCTCGAACGTCGCGCGGAAGAACGCCTCGACGTTGTTGGCGCGCGACCGGCCGTGGCGCTCCACGAACCGGCAGTAGCGCTCGGCGCGCTCCTTGTCGTTGAACACGAACTTCCAGTGGCGGAACTTCGAGACGTGCGGGACGCGGGCGCGCACCTTGCACTCCTCGTCGATGATCGCCTGGTAGTCCGCCTGCGGCGTCCCCACCAGCCCGAACTCCGGCCACCGGTACCGGTGCGGGAAGGTCGAGCTCAGGTAGTCGTTCGTGAGGAAGGTGCCGGGCTGGGACTCGAAGGGATAGACGAACAGCTCGGGGTGCCCGTCCAGGAACCGGTGCGTCGTGTTCCCCCCGTTCTCGAACATCGCGCTGAGCATGACGAACTTGAAACTACTCACCGTAAGTGTCCTCCTTTCAGGTTGTCGTTCGGGTCGTACATGTAAGAAAGCAGCCGCGCCGCCGGCGCCCCCAGCCGCGCCCCCGGCGTATCCGCGAATCCCGCCGAGAGCCGGCTCGGCAGCCAGTCCACCGCGAAGATCTGGTTCCCCGCCGGCCAGACCAGGCTCCCCAGCACCCGCCCCGCGGCGGGATCGAACGCGTGGACCCCGCACAGGCTCCGCTCCACCTCGAGCCCGGGCGCGTACACCCGGAACCGCGGGATCACCCGCGACGTGGCCACGAACCCGGTCCGGGCGGCGAAGGCCAGCCCGCGCGTCCATCCCGGCAGCTTCAGGACCGGCCGGAACCGGCCGCCGGGCACCGCGAAGCCGACTTCGCCGTACCCGCTATTATCCACCCAGACCCGCGCGCCCCACAACCGGGGCGAGTGCGGCCGGGTCAGGCCCCGGCACCACGCCGTGCGTGAGCCGCCCGCGAACACCACGCCCCGCCCGTCCACCGGGAACTCCGGCGTCCCGGGCTTCTCGGGGGTCAGCGCATCCGCCGATGCCGTGAAATACGACGTCCGCAGGGTCCGCCCGGCCGCGATCCCGTTGAGCTGGATGTGGTTGCGGGCCAGGTCGGCCCGGCCCCGCGCCTCCACGCACCGGGGCCACCAGGCGGGGATCACGCGGCCGTCCGCCGGCAGCCGGACCACCGCGTTCCACGCCACGGCGTTGCCGTGCAGCCGCCCGCCCACCAGCGCGAGGTCGTGCAGGTAGAGGCTGCCCGGGTAGAACCAGGTCCGGCGCGGCATGAGCGGCCGCTCCGGGAAGCCGGGCCACCGGCCGTCGGTGCGCCGCAGGGCGCGGGTGACCGGCGCGAGCTGGTAGACCTGGTTGGGGTTGCGCGTGCTGGCGATCCACACCGTGCCGCGCGCGCGGTCCACGGCGATCCCCGAGGGATGCGGCACGCTCCAGTACGACACGCGCGGCCGGCCCCGCACGACCGCCAGCGCCATCACCAGGTGCTCGTACTCGCGGGTCACCAGCAGGGTGATCTTGAGCCGCGCCAGCGCCTCCCAGAACCGGCCCCGCACGCGCATCGCCAGCAGCGCGGGGTCCACCGCCCCCGCATCGCGCCACGCCGCGGTGACCTGCCGGGGGTCGCGCCACTGGGCGTCGTGCCGCGCCCACCCGGCCGTGACGGAGCGCTTCACCCGAAGAGCCTGAGCCGCCACGCGCCGCCCAGCATCCCGATCGCGCTCGCCCAGTTCGTGGAGGACGAGCCGCCGTGCCGCTTGAACCCGGGCGTGGGCAGGTCCACCACCCGGACCTTGAGCCGCGCCACCTGCGCCATGAGCTGGAGGTCCAGCACGTCGCCGTCCTCGGTGAGCGTCACCCGGTCGTACAGGGCCCGCTCGAAGACCTTGGGCGTGCCGTTGACGTCCATCGTCGTCGTGCCGAAGAGGATCCGGCCTTCCATGTTGTAGAGCCACGACCCGATCTGGCGCTTGAGGATCCCCCGGGCCACCCGCTGCTTCTTGGCCAGGCACGGCCGCCCGGCCTCGAAGGCGTCCAGCGGCGGCACCAGCTCCCCCGGCGCGGTCCGGGCCAGGTTGGTGTACGCCAGCACCTCTCCGCGGGCCCGGGCCAGCCCCATCCGCACCGACAGCCCCCACCCGCCCGCCGGGTTCTCGACGCAGACGAACCGGGGGTCCGCGGCGCACAGCCGGGTGCAGATCTCCGTAGTGCCGTCGGTGGAGGCGTTGGGCACCACGATGATCTCGTAGGTCCGGCCCCGGCCGTCCAGCACCGCCGCGTATTCCCGCAGGACCCGCTCGACGAACGGCGCCATGTCCCGGCACGGGACGACGAGCGAGAGGTACGGGGCCTCGGCCATGGTCAGGCGGCCCGGCTCAGGCGGGCGCCCGCGCGGCGAGGAGCCCGCGGGCGGCGGCGGCGAGGGCGGGGGCATCCAGCCCCGACT
>CAYNUZ010000306.1:0-3037 GCA_964400385.1 uncultured bacterium
AGCTGCTTGGTCGGCGGCGGCGCCACTTCCTCGGGCGGGTAGGTCCAGTCGAGCAGGACCGTGCGGCCGTGCTGGCGGCTGGTGTACGCGGACCTCCAGGGCTGGGAGGGCGACCGGCAGGTCGGGTCCAACAACTACGAGATGGCGGCGGTGTACTACGGCTGGGGCGTGCAGGCCGACCCGCTGGACCGGTTCCTCAATTTCCGGTACGCCGTGGCCGCCGAGAAGGCGGGGCGGTTCGAGTGGCTGGGCGAGGCGCTGGACGACTCGATGCTCCACGCCCGCCGCGCGCTGGCGCTGGGGTACCACGACGAGAATATCTACAAGCACCTGAGCGAGGTCTATGCGCGCAAGACCGCCTATCCGCAGGCGATCCGGGCGCTCGACACCGCGCTCCGGCTCAACCCGCTGCGCGACGACATGGCGAACAACCTGGCGTACTACCTCACTGAGAGCGGCACCCGGCTCGACGAGGCCATCGCGCTCGCGCGCGGGGCGGTGACGCGGACCCCGCAGGATCCGACGTACCTCGACACGCTCGGCTGGGCGCTCGTCCGCGCCGGGCGGATGGCCGAGGCCCGGGCCGCGCTGGGGAAGGCGCTGCGGTTGCTCCCGGCCCAGCCGGGCAATTTCGGGCGGACCATGGCCCGGCAGGAGGTGCAGGAGCACCTGCGGCGCGCCGGCGGGGGCTGAGACCCGCTCCGGTACAATCTTGTCCACCATGCCCGACGCCACGCCCCTCGCGCCCCGGTACGAGCCCAAGGCCGTGGAGGCCCGCTGGTACGCGGCCTGGATGGCCGCGGGCGCCTTCCGCGCCCCCGCCGACAGCCCGAAGAAGCCGTTCGTCATCGTGATCCCGCCGCCCAACGTGACGGGGTCCCTGCACATGGGCCACGCGCTCAACAACACGCTCCAGGACACCCTCATCCGCTGGAAGCGGATGCAGGGGTTCAACGCCTGCTGGGTGCCGGGCACCGACCACGCCTCGATCTCGACGACGGTGATGGTGGAGCGGCAGCTCAAGGAGCAGGAGGGCAGGACCCGGCACGACGTGGGCCGCGAGGCGTTCCTGCAGCGCGTGGAGGCCTGGAAGGAGGTCCACGGGAACCGGATCATCGAGCAGCTCAAGGTGATCGGCAGTTCCTGCGACTGGGACCGGCTGCGGTACACCATGGAGGACAAGCTCTCCCGGGCCGTGACCCGCCACTTCGTGGACTGTTACCGGGACGGGCTGATCTACCGCGGCGAGCGGATCGTGAACTGGTGCCCGCGCTGCCAGACGGCGCTCTCGGACCTCGAGGTGAAGCGGCAGGACCGCAAGGGGTCGCTCTGGCACATCCGGTATCCCCTCAAGGGGGGCGGCGAGGTGGTGGTGGCCACCACCCGGCCCGAGACGATGCTGGGCGACACGGCCGTGGCGGTGCATCCGGAGGATCCCCGGCACACCGCCACGGCGGGGCGGACCGCGATCCTCCCCCTGCTGAACCGGGAGATCCCGGTCATCGCCGATGCGTACGTGGACAAGGCGTTCGGCACCGGGGCGGTCAAGATCACCCCGGGCCACGACCCGGCGGACTTCGAGATCGGGAAGCGCCACGCCCTGCCGACGATCAGCCTGCTCAACCTCGACGCCACGCTGAACGCCGCCGCGGGCCCGTACGCCGGGCTGGACCGGTTCAAGGCGCGCGACAAGGTGGTGGCGGACCTCGAGGCCGCCGGGCTGCTCGTGCAGGTGGAGCCGCACACCTCGGCCGTGGGGCTGTGCGAGCGGTGCGCGACCGTGCTGGAGCCGATCGTCTCCAAGCAGTGGTACATGACGATGCGCGGGCTGGCCGACGCGGCGGTGGAGGTGGTGGAGCGCGGCGAACGTGACCCGAACGATCCGGGCGGCGTCCGGCTCCTGCCCGCCAACCAGCCGGCGATCTTCCGCGAGTGGATGCGGAACATCCAGGACTGGTGCATCAGCCGCCAGCTCTGGTTCGGCCACCGCATCCCGGCATGGCACTGCGCGAAATGTGCGGAGGTCACGGTGGCGGAAGCCGCCCCGGCGGCATGCCCCAAGTGCGGCGGCGCGGTGACGCAGGACCCCGACACCCTCGACACGTGGTTCTCGTCGTGCCTCTGGCCGTTCTCGGTCTTCGGCTGGCCCGACCCCGCCGAGATGAAACGGCTGGGGTTCGAGACGTTCTACCCCGGCGATGTGCTGGTGACCGGCTCCGACATCATCTTCTTCTGGGTGGCGCGGATGATCATGATGGGGCTCAAGCACACGGGGAAGATCCCCTTCCGCACGGTGGTGTTCAACTCGATCATCACCGACCCCGAGGGGAAGAAGATGAGCAAGACCAAGGGCAACGTGGTGGACCCGCTGGAGCTGTTCGACCAGTTCGGGACCGACGCCGTGCGGTTCGCGCTCGCCTCGCAGGAATCCCTGAAGCAGTCGTTCCGGCTCACCCCCGACCGGGTGGAGCACGCCCGCAACTTCATGAACAAGATCTGGAACGCGGCCCGGTTCGCGCTGGGCGAGATGGAGGGGTACACCCCGACCAACGAACCCCCTGCCGGTCGCACGGTGGCGGACCGGTGGATCGTGGCCCGCGCACACGCGGTCGCCTCGGAAGCCACCCGGCACCTGGAGAAGTTCGAGTTCAACGCATACGCCGGCCTGCTCGAGGAATTCTTCTGGAACGAGTTTTGCGACGTCTATCTCGAGCTGGCCAAACCCGGGCTCAAGGCCGGCGGGGAGGCGCGCGCCGCCGTGCAGTGGACCCTGGCCGGCGTGCTCGACCTGGCCATGCGGCTGCTCCACCCGGTGGCCCCCTTCATCTCCGAGGAGATCTGGCAGCGCCTCCCCCGCGCCGCGAATCCGGTGACCTTCGTCATGCTTTCCCCATGGCCCGGCGCCGGCGACGGCGGCGATCCTGCTGCCGCGGCCCTGATGGCGGACGCCCTGGCCATCACGGCGGGCCTGCGCACCCTCAAGCACGAGTCGGGCATGGCGACCGCCCAGGCGGCCGACGCGGCTGCCCGGCCCGCG
>CAYNUZ010000307.1:0-3026 GCA_964400385.1 uncultured bacterium
CACCGCCTTCGCGCGGCCGATCCGCTGGCTGATCGCGCTGCACGGAAGCCGCCGCCTCGGGGTCGCGTTCGGCGGGGTCGAGGCCGGCGCGACCACCCGCGGCCGCCGGTTCGTCCACCCCAGGCCCCTGCCGGTGCCGTCGGCCGCCGCCTATGCGGGGGTGCTGAAGAAGGCGGGGATCATCCTGGACGAGCGCGAGCGCAAGGCGGTCATCCGCAAGCAGGCGGACGCGCTGGCGGCGAAGGCGGGCGGGCGGGTGTATTGGGACGAGGACCTGCTGGCGGAGGTGGCCGACCTCGTGGAGGCCCCGATCGCGGTGATGGGGAGCTACCCCCCGGAGTCCCTGGAGGTGCCCCAGGAGGTGCTGATCGCCTCCATGATGGAACACCAGCGGTATTTCCCGGTGGTGAATGCCGCGGGAAAGCTCCTGCCCCGGTTCATTACGGTCGCCAACGGGGTCCACACCCCGGCCGTCGTGGCTGGCAACGAGCGGGTGCTCAAGGCCCGGCTGGCCGATGCGCGTTTCTTCTATATGGAAGACCGCAAGAAGCGGCTGGAGGACTTCCTGCCCCCCCTCGCGGGGGTGGTCTGGCAGAAGGGCGCCGGGTCCATGCAGGACAAGACCGCCCGGCTGGAAGCGCTGGCCGGCTGGATCGCGCAGGCGGTGGGGGCCGACGCCAGTGCCGCCGCGCGCGCGGCCCGGTTGTGCAAGGCCGACCTCGTGACCCAGATGGTCTTCGAATTCCCGACCCTCCAGGGGGTGATGGGCGGGCTGTACGCGGCGGCGGGGGGCGAGTCCCGGGCGGTCGCCGCGGCGATCGGGGAGCACTACCGGCCCGCGGGGCCGCAGGACGAGGTGCCGGCCACCGACCCGGGGGCGGCGCTGGCGCTGGCCGACAAGCTGGATACGCTCCTCGGCCACCTCGCGCTCGGCCACGTCCCATCGGGCTCGGCGGATCCCTTCGCGCTGCGGCGCAGCGCGCTGGGAATCATCCGGATCGTCAGCGACCGGGGGTGGCGGCTGTCCCTGGGCGCGGCGGGCGATGCGGCGGCCCGCGCATTCGCGCCCCATGCCCCCGCCGGCACCGACCCCGGGAAGTTCACGGCGGCCGTCACTGCGTTCCTGCGCGACCGGCTGGACGGGGTGTTCGTCGAGCAGGGCTTCATGCACGACGAGATCCAGGCCAGCCTGGGGGGATTCGACGACATCGTGCTGGCGGGGCTGCGGCTCAAGGCGCTGGCGCAGGTGCGGCACCGGCCCGGGTTCCGGGACGTGATGTTCGCGCTCTCGCGTGTCACCAACATCCTGCCGAAGGGGTTCGACGCACCGCCGCCGGACCCCGCCACGCTGTCCGCCGAGGAGCGGGCGCTGCACGACGCCCATGAGAGCGTGCGGCCCGACGCGGAGCGGCTCGCCGCGGCCGCGGAGTTCGAGGCGCTGTACGACCGGCTGGCGGGGCTCAAGCCCGCGATCGACCGGTTCTTCGCCGCGGTGATGGTCATGGACCCCGACGCGGCGGTCCGCGCGAGGCGGCTGGCGCTGCTCCACGGCGTGGCGCGCTCGATCCGGGGATTCGCCGACGTGCAGGCGCTGGTCGTCAGCTGACCACCCCTCCCACCGGGGGTATTTGACGCCCCTGCTATTGTGAATGACATGACATCGAGCCGCAGGATCCCCGCCCGGGGCGCCTGCATCCCATTCGGATCCCTGCTGGCGCTGGTGCTGGCCGCCGGCGCCGCGCATGCGGGATTCATCCGCACGGTCCAGCGCGACGGCCGGTGGTGGCTGCTGGACGCGCAGGGGAAGGAGTTCCTGTGCAGGACGTCCAACGCGATTGACATGGGCGCCGAGCCGGCCAAGTTCGACCCGGCCAACCCGGGATACTGCGCGCTCCACCAGTACCCGAGCGCCGACGCGTGGAGCGCGGCCACGGTGAAGCGGCTGGCGTCCTGGGGGTTCAACGCGATCGGGGGATACAGCGAGCACGAGCGGTTGTCCCGCGCGGGCCACCTGCCGTACACGGTCGCGCTGACGCTGGGCGGGATGGTCGGGGTGCCGTGGGTGGACGTCCGGACGCCCGAGGCGAAGGCCGCCATGAAGCAGGCGGTCGCGGACATCGCGAAGCTGCGCGACGATCCGCTGGTGATCGGGTACTTCACCGACAACGAACAGGGGTGGTGGGACGAGACCGTGTTCCAGCACTTCCTGTCGCAGCCGTGGAAGGACACCGCCAAGCAGCGGCTGTGGGGGATGGCCGAGCGCGCGTACCACGGCGACGTGCGGGCGTTCTCCCGTGACATCACCGTGGCCCCGGTCCCCGCGTCGTTCGCGGACCTCAAGGGGCCGCTCAAGGACATCCGGTGGGCGCGCGGCCGGCGGCCGCTGGTGGTCGAGACGTTCGTCGAGTGGATGGCCGAGGAGTACTACACGGCGGCCGCCGCCGCCGTGCGGGAGGCCGACCCGAACCACCTCATCCTGGGGGACCGGTACGCCAGCTACTACTCGCAGCCGGTGGCCCGGGCCGCCGGCCGGCATGCCGACGTGGTCTCGACCAACTTCAATACCTTTGCCCCGTCAGGCTGGATCTCGCCGTCCTATTTTGAGACGTTGTATCAGCTCGCACAGAAGCCGTTGATGGTCACCGAGTACTATTTCACCGCGATGGAAAACCGGTCCGGCGACCGCAACCTGAGCGGCCCCTTCATGGTGGTTCCCACCCAGAAGCAGCGGGCGGCGGGCGCGCGCGAGATGACCGAGCGGCTGGCGCGGCTCCCGTACCTCGTCGGGTACCACTGGTTCCAGTACACCGACGAGCCGCCACACGGCCGGGCCGACGGCGAGGACTTCGATTTCGGGCTGGTGGACACCTCCGACCGGCCGTACGACGAGCTGGTGAAGGGGTTCACGGCGGTCAATACCCGCGCGGAGGCGCTGCACCGGGAGGGCCGCCGGGCCGACGACGGGCTGGCGCGGGACGCGGCGGGCTGGACGGTCCCGCGGCTGCCCGGCCCGCTCTCCGCGGACG
>CAYNUZ010000308.1:0-3020 GCA_964400385.1 uncultured bacterium
CGCTGGCCCCCGAGGCGCTGGCGGCCTGCTCCCAGTCGGACCTCGAGACCTACCTCGCGGCGCCCGCCCGCGGGCCGCTGGAGCCGGACGTGGACCTCGCCCTGGGCCGGCTGCAGGTCAAGCGGGGGGCCGACGACGACGCGGTCCGCATCCTGCGGCGGCTGGTCGCCGACCATCCGGACAGCCCCGCCGCCACGGAGGCGTTCGTGGTGCTGCGGGAGCTGTCGAAAAAGGTCCCGGTGAACGCCCGGGTCATCGGCGCCCTCTTCCCCACCACCGGGGACAATGCGCGGCACACCCAGTCGGTGACGCAGGGGATCAAGCTGGCCCAGGAGGACCTCGCCGGCTCCGGCACCCAGTTCGAGTTCGTGGTGGAGGACACCGCCGAGGACCCGGCCACGGCGCTGCACGCGCTCGACACCCTGGTCCGGGAGCGGCAGGTCGTGGCCCTGTTCGGGCCGCTGTTCAGCAACAGCGCGATGGCGTGCGCGGCCGAGGCGAACGCCCTGGGCGTCGTGATGCTGACGCCCTCGGCGCTCGCCCCGCGGCTCACCCAGACGGGGCCCTACGTCTTCCGGGCCGCGCTGACGCCGGAATCCGAGGCCCGGACGATGGCGGGATTCGCCGTGCGCACCCGGGGATTCAAGCGGTTCGGCGTCCTGGCGCCCGACAACGCCTACGGACGGCGCATGGCCGCGGCCTTCGCGGCGGCGGCCGCGGCGGCCGGCGGCACCGTCCTCGTGGAGTCGCGCTACCTCCCCTCGATCAGCGATTTCGGCGAGGCGATCGTGGCCGCCGGGGGGGCGGACATCGCCGGGTACAAGGAGATGGACGAGGAATTCCGCCGGATCTCCCAGGGGGAGCTGGAGCAGTTCCTCCAGAAGTTCTTCGCCACCGCCGCGGTCCGGCCCGCGGGCGAGGCCAGCGCCACCGGTCCCGCGCCCGACGAGGCGCCCGCCCTGCGCGTGGCGTGCCTGGCGGTCACGCCGGACCGGTACACCAACGACCTGGCCCAGCGGCTTCGGGCGGCGGCGCTGCCCCACAAGACGATCAGCGTGCTGCCCCCGGAGTCTGCGACCGGGTTTTCCCTCCACCTGCTGCAGGCGGACGTGCCCGACGAGGGGCCGCTGGCGGGGGCGGGCGAACTGGCGCTGGCCGACCTGCTGGCGGGCGCGGGCGGTTCCGCCGGGACGTCGTACGCGGTCGTGATCTCGGTGACCCCCGAGACCGTGCCGGACACCGCGACGGTCCAGCCGCTGGACTGCACCCTGGCGATGTACGACTCCGCCACCGCCCGCCGGCTCGCGATCCATACCTTCCGGGCCCGCCGCCCGCTGCCGCCCCGCGGGAACCGGTTCGGGCTGGACGCGGTCTACATCCCCGCGCCGGGCGCGCAGCTCCTGCACCTGGTCCCGCAGCTCGTGTATCATAGTCTTGCGTTGCCAATCCTGGGGTCGGACACGTGGGCCGACGAGGCCCTGCGCAGGAAGCCCGAAGACATCACCCTCGAGGCCTACTTCACCACCGCCTTCTGGCCCGAGCTCCCCCGTCCCCAGACGCGCGCGTTCACCGAGCGGTACCAGAAGGCGTTTGCCGCCCCGCCGGACGCGCTCGCCGCGGCGGCCTACGATGCGGCGAAGGTCCTGATGACCGCGGTGCTCCACTCCGACGGCACGCGCGAGGGCGCGCGGCAGGCGCTGGCCGATGCCGGCGCATTCGAGGGGGTCAGCGGGCCGGGGCGCCTGACGGCGCAGCGGGAGCTCGAGCAGGACGCCGTGCTCATGAAGTTGGACCATGGAAATATCCTGCCCGCGCAATAGCCTGTGGGCCCTGCTCGCGGTCGCGGCCCTCGGGATGGCCGCCGGCGCCGTCGCGGAGGACGCCCCGCAGCCCTGGCGGTGGAGCACCAGCGCCGGGCCCTCCCTGTTCGCCCCCCGGTTCCACGGCCTCAACAACGCGCTCATGTTCGACGGCGTGGACTACCTCAACAAGGCCTGGGCGATGAGCGGCGCGAAGCCGATCAATGCGGTGGGATTCCAGCCGTTCGACTGGGCCTACGGCGGCACCCTCGAGCTGGGGTACCAGCTCAATGACGACCTGCGCGGCGGCCTGCGGATCTCGATCGAGGACGCCCCGCAGTCGGATACGCTGACGTTCAGCGACGTGTCCCCCGTGACCGGGACCTACTTTTTCGGCTCCTCGACGAGTTACACGATGTCGGAAAAGTTCAACCTGCCCGCGGTGTCCATCGGCGTCTTCCTGCACAAGGTCTTCACGTTCGAGGAGGAGCCGGACCTCCACCTGTACCTCGGGGGCTCGGGGTTCGTGACGACCATGGTGGGCGCGGCGCTGCGCGGCCAGATCACCTTCATTCCTGGCGGCCAGCCGAACGGCAAGCGGGATGTGACGAAGATCCCCTACGACGCGAGCCTGCGGGGGCGCGGCTGGGGCGGCGGCGGAACGGTCGGGGCGGAATACCTGACCTCCGCGTGGATGGCGGTCTTCCTCGAGGGCGGATTCGACTGGCTGATCATCGAGAACATCGAGAAGTCCGGGTCCATCGGCGGGACCGCGATCTCCACGGGCCGGCTCATCACCAAGGCGGGCAACCCGATCCTGTTCGATTTCAGCGCGGCCTATCTCCGGCTGGGGATCCGCGTCGGGATCAATCCCGCGCCGTAGACTCCTCCCCCGGCCGGGGACGTTCCGGAGCGTAACTGAGGCTCACCACCTGCGCCGTCCCCAGGGCGCCCACCGGCACGACCGCGAACTCCAGCGCGACCCCCCCGATGCGCAGCACCAGCCCGCCGGAGGGCAGCGTGGATGCGGCACGGGCCTGCGTGACCCGCGCGCCGACCCGCAGCGCGGCCGCCATCCCGTTCCACCCCACGCCGTATTCGAGGCCCGCGGCCCCGCCCGCCCCGGTCGCGCGCGGCCACACGCCCTCGGCGGACACCGCCAGCCGGTCGCCGTCGAGCCACACTTCGTCCAGCACGCCGCTCCCGCCGAGGGCCGCGGTG
>CAYNUZ010000309.1:0-3014 GCA_964400385.1 uncultured bacterium
CGGACCGTGCCCCTGCCCCCGGGGACGTTCCTGGTCCATGAGCTGCTGGGGCGCGAGGTCGTGACCGAGGACGGGGAGGCGCTGGGGACGATCGCGAATATCTTCCCCACCGGCTCCAACGACGTCTACGAGATCGCGGGGCCCCGGGGGGAGCTGCTCTTCCCGGCGCTCAAGGAGCTGGTGCTCGAGTGCCGGCGCGACGGCGGGCCCATCCGGGTCCGGCTGCTGCCCGGCCTGCTCGAGGCCTGCCTCCACAAGCGCGCCTAGCGCGCGGGACGGCGGGTACCGGCATGCGGGTCACGTTCGTCACGATCTTCCCGGACCTGGTCCGGGCCGTGCTCGGGCACGGGCTCCTCAAGCGGGGCATCGAGGCGGGCACGCTGGCGGTGGAGGTGGCGGACCTGCGGGACTACGCGCACGACCGGCACCGGCAGGTGGACGACGCGCCGTTCGGCGGCGGGGGCGGCATGGTGCTCAAGCCCGAGCCGCTGTGCGAGGCCATCGAGGCGGTCCGTCGCCCGGGCGAGCGGGTCGTGCTGCTGTCGCCGCAGGGGCGCCGGCTCGACCACGCGAAGGCCGTGGAGCTGGCCGGCCGGCCGGGCCTCGTGCTGGTGTGCGGGCGGTACGAGGGCGTGGACGAGCGGGTCCGCGAGGCGGTGGTGGACGAGGAGGTGTCCATCGGCGACTACGTGCTGATGGGCGGCGAGCTCCCCGCGCTGGTGCTGCTGGAGGCGCTGGCCCGGCACGTGCCGGGGGTGCTCGGGAACGGGGAGAGCGCGGCCGCGGAGTCGTTCGCGGCGGGGCTGCTCGACTTCCCGCACTACACCCGGCCCGCGGAGTTCCGGGGCCGGAAGGTGCCGGACGTGCTGCTCTCCGGGGACCACGACGCCGTGGCGCGGTGGCGGCGGGCGGAGGCGCTGCGCCAGACCTGGCGCAAGCGCCCGGAGCTGCTGGCGGCGGCGTCGCTCAACGACGAGGACAATGCTATTATTGACAGGCTGAAGCGCGGCTGAGGAGGAGATGACATGAGACTGGCGGTATCGGCGGGCGAGTTGATCAGGCAGGTCGAGGGTCCCCAACTGAAGGCGAAACTTCCCCCGTTCGGCCCGGGTGACACGGTGCGCGTGACCGTGCGGGTGCCGGAGGGCGAGAAGGAGCGGCTCCAGGTGTTCGAGGGGATCGTGATCGGCCTGCGCGGTGGCGGAACCCGCGAGATGGTGACGGTCCGGAAGATCTCCTTCGGCATCGGGGTGGAGCGGATGTTCCCCCTGCACTCCCCCTTCGTGTCCAAGTTCGAGGTGGTCAGCCGCGGGAAGGCGCGCCGCGCCAAGCTCTACTACCTGCGCGAGAAGACCGGCAAGGGCGCCAAGCTCAAGCGGCAGTACGCGGCCGAGGAGGCCGTCGCCGAGGTCACGGCGCCGCCGGTGGACGCGGCCACGGCCGCCCCCAAGGCCGAGAAGAAGAAGGAGGCCGCCAAGGCCGCGAAGTAGTTTCGAACGAGCGAACAGCAAACGGGGGAGGCCAACGGCCTCCCCCGTTTTGTCTTGTGTGCCGGCCACGCCGATCCCCGCAAGCGCCGCCGGTCGTCCGCGGGCCGGCGAATGCCGGCCAAGGCGGCGACCTCAGATCACCACTTGGCGAGGGCGGTGACCGTGCCGGTGGCCGGCTCGGCCACCACCAGCAGGTGCGCGGTCAGGACGGCCACCTGCCGGTGGTCCGGGGACCACGCCGCCAGGCTGTTGAACGCCGGCTCCGCGGCGGGGGCGGCGGCGTCCCCCTCCTTCAGCCAGTTCGCCTCGGCCTCGGCCACCTTGCCGTAGAGCGCGGCCAGGTTGGTGACCGGCCCGCCCACCCGCACCAGCGCCCAGCCCCCGTCCTTCGTCAGGTAGGCGGCGTCGTCCGGGCCGTACGACTCGATCCCCCGCGCGCTCGAGAACAGGACCCGGCCGTCCCGGGTGGCCAGGACCTCGCGGGCGGCTGAGCCGGATTGGGAGAACCACACCGCCGGCCCGGTCCCCTCGGGTCCGGCCCGGGTGGCGGACGCCGCCTCCAGGAAGGCCAGCCGGGGCCGCGCATCCTCGGGCGTGCCTGGGGGCGCCTTCCAGCGGATGGGCGGGTCGCGGTGGCCGGCCCGGTCCACCCGCGTGAGCTGGAGCGCCCCGCTGCGCGTCCCGGTCAGGAGCAGGAGCTCCCCGGCCGGCGAGAACCGGGCATCCACGGCCGCTTCCGCGGCGGGGGTGATGGTCCGGGCGGAGAGGTCCACGACCGCGGTCGTGGGGCCCATGACCACGAGCAGGCGCATGCCCCGGGGGCCCCAGGGATTCGCCGGAAACACGATCGCGGGGCCCTCGTCCCGCCCCTGGCCCCCCCCGGGGGCCGTGACGCTCCACTCGACCGTCCCGGCCGAGTCCACGATCGTGAGCCGTGAGTATCCCGCCCCGGCCGAGACCACCGCCAGCCGGTCCTGCATCGGGGCGGCCGAGACGAACCACGGGGTCTCGCCGGCGGCGGTGAACAGGTGGGTCCGCTGGCCGGCCAGGTTCACCAGCCACACCGCGCCGCCCTGCACGTAGGCGATCCGCTTCCCGTCCGGGAGCCACGTGACGGACGGGAGGCATCCGCCGAGCACGAGGGCCAGGGCGGCGAGGACGGCCGGGCGGCGGGCGGAGGGGCGCGGTGGCATGGGCCTATGGTACTGCGACGGGCACGGTGAGGCGCACCGCCCGGGCCACCACCCCGGCTTCGGGCTACAATGGCGCCGCAGATGGATCGTGCGCTGACCCGCCTCGGCACCCTGGCGCTGCTGCTCGCCGTCCCGCTCACCCTGTGCACCGTGATCGAGGACGTGTTCTTCGGCGCCTGGCGGGCCGCCGAGTGGGCGTTCCTGGCGCCCCTGCTGGTCGTGGCGGGCGTGCGGTGGCTGAAGGGCCCGGCGGCCCCCCGGCTGGATGCCGCCACCTGGCCGTGGGCGCTGCTGGCCGCCTGGGCGCTGGCCGGGAGCCGCTGGTCGGTCA
>CAYNUZ010000310.1:0-3007 GCA_964400385.1 uncultured bacterium
GGCGTCTTGATGGTGCATGCGTCGCGCTCGGGGCTCGGCCGGGTGGCCGGGGGGCCCGGGACCGTGGTCCGCGGGCTGGCGGCGGCGGTGGGCCCGGCGGGGACGCTCCTGATGCCCGCGCTCACGTACGAGCGGGTCACGCCCGCGCAGCCGGTCTTCGACGCCGTGCGCACGCCGGGCAACGTGGGGATGATCCCCGAGTGGTTCCGCACGCGGGCGGGGACGGTGCGCAGCCTGCACCCCACCCACTCGGTCTGCGCGGCCGGGCCGGGCGCCGCGGCGCTCACGGCCGGGCACGAGCGCGACGACACCCCCGTGGGGCCGAACTCGCCCTTCCGGCGGGTGCGCGACCTGGGCGGCCAGGTCCTGTTCCTCGGCTGCGGCCTCGACGCCAACACCTCCATGCACGGCGTGGAGGAGCTGGCGCCGCCTCCCTACCTGTTCGGGCCGCCGGTGACGTTTACGCTGGTCCTCCCGACGGGCGAGCGGCTCGTCCGGGTGCATTGCCCGCACGGGTTCGCGGGGGTGGAGCAGCGGTACGACCGCCTGGCGATCCTGCTGGAGCCCGCGGGCGCAATCCGGGACGGGGCGACGCTCGCAGGCACGTCGATCCTCGTGGACGCCGCCGCCATGTGGGACCACGCGCTCGCGGCGCTGCGCGCCGACCCGTGGCATTTCGTGGACCGGACCGGGAGCACCGCCGCGGCCTGACCGCACGCCGCTCCGACCGTCCCGATCCGGCCGGATGTTACCATTGACCCAGCCCATGCCGGACCGGCCGCGCGCGCTCAACCAGGTGGTGGATCTCAGCGGGGTATTCGGGGAGTTTTCCCACGAATACTTCCTGCCGGGCGCGGCGCCGTCGTTCGACGCGCGCCGGGGCGCGGGCACCCTGGCCTGGCGGCGGCACCGGCTCGAGCCCCTCGTGGACTTCGCGCACGCCGGGCTCGCCTTCAACCCCGCGGCGCCCCGGGCCTTCCGCGGGGGCGTCTACGGCGACGAGACCCTGCCGTTCACGGTGTCCTTCCCCTCGCCCCGGACCGTCCGGCTGCGCGTCTCGGGACACGGTCCCCTGCGGGAGGAACCGTCGCTCATGCTGGCCGGCCCGGTACGCGCCGACCGCTCCTGGAAGGCCTCGGCCACGAAGGCCGGGGCGGTCTATACCGGGCCGCACGGGAGCGTCGAGGTCGCGCGCGACCCGTGGCGGATCACGGTCCGGGACGCCGCCGGGACGGTGCTGACGCAGACCCGCCACCTGGCCGACACCGGGTGCTTCATGAACCACGACCCCATGCCATTCTGCTTCGTGCGGGAGGGCGGGACCTTCGCGCGCCACCTCGCCGCGACCTTCACCCTGGCCCCGGACGAGCGGCTCTACGGCTGCGGGGAGTCGTTCACGCGGCTCGACAAGCGGGGACAGAAGATCGTTCTCTGGGCGAACGACGCGCAGGGCGTGCAGTCCGGGCGGATGTACAAGCCCATCCCCTTCGTCCTGAGCAGCCGCGGGTACGGGATGTTCGTGCACGCCTCGACCCCGATGACCTTCGACCTCGGGGCCCGGTACGACGAGAGCGCCACGCTCTACGTGGGCGACGACCAGCTCGACCTGTTCATCTTCCTGGGGGACCCGAAGGAGGTCCTCGGGGCCTACACGGCGCTGACGGGGCGGAGCCCCCTGCCGCCCCTCTGGTCCTTCGGACTCTGGATGAGCCGGATCACCTACGACTCGCAGCGGCAGGCGGAGGCCGTGGCGGCCGGGCTGCGGCGGCACCGCATCCCCGCGGACGTGATCCACCTCGACACGGGATGGTTCGAGCGGGACTGGGAGTGCGACTACCGGTTCGCGCCCTCCCGGTTCCCGTCCCCGGGCCGGATGATCGCCGGCCTCAAGCGGCTCGGCCTGCGGATCTGCCTGTGGCAGCTCCCGTATTTCATCCGGCAGAACGCGCTCTTCCCGGAGATCCTCCGCCGCCGGCTGGCGGTCACCGGGCCGGACGGCCAGCCCGAGACGCAGGAGGCGGTGCTCGATTTCAGCAACCGGCGCACGATCCGGTGGTACCAGGCGAAGCTCGCCGGGCTGCTCCGGCAGGGCGTGGCGGCGATCAAGGTGGACTTCGGCGAGGGCGCGCCGCTGGCCGGGCGGTATGCCTCCGGCCGGACCGGGTTCCACGAGCATAACCTGTATCCGCTGCGGTACAACCGCGCGGCGGCGGAAGCGACCCGCCGGGTCCGGGGCAACGGGTTCATCTGGGCCCGGTCGGCGTGGGCGGGGAGCCAGCGGTACCCGGTCCACTGGGGCGGCGACGCGGAGAACACGGACTCCGCCATGGCGGCCACGCTGCGCGCCGGGCTCTCGTTCGGCCTCTCCGGGTTCGCCTTCTGGAGCCATGACATCGGCGGGTTCGTGAAGCGCACGCCCGAGGACCTCTACGCCCGGTGGCTGCCGTTCGGCATGCTCACGTCGCACAGCCGGTGCCACGGGGCGCCGCCCAAGGAGCCGTGGGAGTACGGGCCGGGGTTCACGGACCTGTTCCGGAGGGCCGCGGAGATGAAGTACCGCCTCATGCCGTACGTGCTGGCGCAGGCCGCCGACGGCGCCGGGCGGGGGCTGCCCATGCTGCGCGCGCTCTTCCTCGAGTACCCCGACGATCCCGGGTCGTGGCGGGTCGAGGACCAGTACCTGTTCGGCCGGGACCTGCTGGTGGCGCCGCTCTTCTCCCCGGAGCGGAGCCGCCAGGTGTACCTTCCGCCGGGGCGGTGGATCGAGGACGCCACGGGCCGGGCCTGGGCCGGGCCTGGCTGGCACCGGATCGCGGCGGGCGACCTGCCGGTCGTGGCGCTCTTCCGGGCCGGGGCGCTGGTGCCGCGCGTGGCGGCGGCGCTCTCCACGGACGCCATTGACTGGAGCCGGGTCGAGCTGACCGCGTACGGGGACGGCCCGGCGGAGGGCCTGGTCTGGCTGCCGGCGGACGGCCGGGTCCGCCCGGTCCGGTACGACGCGGCCGGC
>CAYNUZ010000311.1:0-2990 GCA_964400385.1 uncultured bacterium
GTCGTCGCCTCCACCGCCGCCCCGGCCCGCGCCGCCGCGGCCACGGTACCGTTCCCGCGCCTGACGCTCGGCGCCTCGCCGTCGCAGGGGCCGCGGGACGTGGCCACCTCGCTCCAGATCCTCTTCCTGCTGACGGTCCTGTCCCTGGCCCCGGCGATCCTGCTGCTCATGACGCCGTTCACCCGGATCGTCATCGTCCTGTCCTTCCTGCGCCAGGCGCTGGGCACCCAGCAGATCCCGCCCAACCAGGTGCTCGTGGGGCTCGCGCTCTTCATGACCTTCTTCCTGATGCGGCCGATCGGCACGCAGGTATACGCGCAGGCCGCGCGGCCGTATCTCGACGGGCGGATCGGGTACGAGGAGGCGCTGGCGAAGGCGGCGGCGCCGCTGCGGACCTTCATGTTCGCCCAGACGGGGGAGAAGGACCTGGCCCTGTTCGTGTACCTCTCGAAGTCGCCCCGGCCCCGGACCCGCGAGGACGTGTCCACGCTCGTCCTGGTCCCGGCCTTCGTCATCTCCGAGCTCAAGACGGCCTTCAAGATGGGGTTCCTGCTGTTCATCCCCTTCCTGGTCATCGACATGGTCGTGGCCTCCACGCTGATGGCCATGGGCATGCTGATGCTCCCCCCGATCACGATCTCGCTGCCGTTCAAGCTGCTCCTCTTCGTGCTGGTGGACGGCTGGAACCTCATCGCCACCTCGATCGTCCGGAGCTTCGGCCCGTGACGCCCGAATACGCGGTGTCCATCATCCAGCGGGCGCTGATCCTGGCGCTCCTGCTCGCCGCGCCGATGCTCATCTTCGGCCTGGTGGCCGGGCTGCTCATCAGCGTGCTCCAGGCGGTGACCCAGGTGCAGGAGATGACCCTGACCTTCATCCCGAAGATGCTGGCCATCGCCGCGGCCATGTTCATCTTCGGCCAGTGGATCCTGGTGACGCTGATGACCTTCACGCGCGAGATCTTCGAGCTGCTGCCCCGGGTGGCGCACTCGTGAACGCGCTGTTCGCCTTCTCGCAGGCCGAGCTGCTCCGGTACCTGCTGATCCTGGCGCGGGTCTCGCCGCTCATGATCACCGCCCCGATCTGGGGAAGCCCGCTGGTGCCGGGCCAGGTCCGCGTCTTCCTGGCCATGCTCGTGGCCGCGCTGCTGCTCCTCGTGGTCCGCGGGCCGCTCCCCGCCGGCCTCGACGCGTCCGCGCTGGACCTCGCGCTGGCCGTGGGCCTGGAGCTGCTCGTCGGGTACTGCATCGCGCTCTTCACCACGCTCCTGTTCGCCGCGGCGCAGTTCGCCGGGCAGGTGGCCGACATCCAGGTCGGGTTCGGGATCGCGAACGTGATCGACCCGCTGACCAGCGCGCAGGTCACGATCATCGGCCAGCTCCAGTACCTCGCGGCGCTGTTCATCTTCCTGCTCCTGGACGGCCACCACCTGCTGCTGCGGGGGCTGGCCGAGACCTTCACGGCGGCCCCGCTCGGGCACCCGCTGGCGGGCGGGCATGCGCTCCAGATGGTGGTGGAGCACGGGGGGCGGCTGCTGTTCAGCCTCGGCCTGTCCATCGCGGCCCCCGTGATCACGGCCCTGTTCCTGGTGAACCTCGCGATGGGCCTGGTGTCGCGGATGCTCCCCCAGATGAACGTCTTCATGGTGGGGCTGCCGCTCAACATCGGGGTGGGGCTGGTGGCGCTCGCGGCCAGCCTGACCCTCTTTACCGCGGTCTGGGAAGGCGCGGTCGGCGGCCTGGGCGCCGCGCTGGCCGCGCTGGCGCGGGCGCTGGGGACCTGAGATGGCCGACCCGTCCAAGACCGAAACCGCGACCCCGCGGCGGCGGCAGGAGGCGCGCAAGCGCGGCCAGGTCGCGCGCAGCCCGGAGCTGACCGCGGCGCTGCTGCTACTGGCGGTCCTCGTCTTCTTCCGGTTCGCCGGGCACTCGCTCCTGGCGGCGCTCGGCGCGGAGGCGAGCCACTGGTGGGGCACGCTGGGCGACCACCGGGAGGTGACCGGGCCGGGCGCGATGACCGCGGCCGCCGGATTGATGGGCCGCACGCTCCTCGCGCTCGCCCCCTTCCTCGGGCTGGCGGTCGCGATGGCCATCGCCATCAACCTGGCGCAGTTCGGGTTCATCTTCACCGCGGAGACCCTCAGCCTCAAGCCCGAGAACCTCAACCCGATGCAGGGCCTGCAGCGGATCTTCTCGCAGCGGACGCTGTTCGAGGCGGTGAAGGGCGTGCTGAAGCTCGGGCTGGTGGCGTGGGTGGCGTACGCCGCCATCCGCGGCTCCTTCCAGGACCTCCTCCTCGAATCGGTGCGCCCCGTGGGGGCGGCCTTCGCCACCGCGTCGGACCTGGCGTGGCAGGTGGGGCTCAAGGTGGTGCTCGCGCTCCTGGCGCTGGCGATCCTCGACTACATCTACCAGCGGTACGACTTCGAGAAGAACCTGCGCATGACCCGGCAGGAGGTCAAGGATGAGTACCGGCAGGCGGAGGGCGACCCCCTGGTCAAGGCGCGCGTGCGCCAGCTCCAGCGGGAGACCTCCCGCCGCCGGATGATCTCGGAGATCCCCAAGGCGGACGTGGTGATCACCAACCCGGTCCACCTCGCCGTGGCGCTGGCCTACGAGCCGGGCGGGGGCCGGGCGCCGCGGATCCTGGCCAAGGGCGCGCGGCTGGTGGCGGCGCGGATCCGGGAGGTCGCGCGCGAGCACGGCATCCCGGTGCACGAGGACCCGCCGCTGGCCCAGGCCCTGTTCCCGCTGCGCGTCGGCGCCGAGCTGCCGCCCGCCCTGTACCACGCGGTCGCGCAGGTGCTGGCCTTCGTCTACCACGCCAACCGCCGGGACAAGGAGCGCACGGTGCTGGCGGACGTGATGGACCGGCCGATGCGCGAACGCTCGGCGGCCCCGGCGGCCGCCGCCGCGGCGTCCTCCATCGGCGGGACGGGCCAAGGTTCCCGCCGGTCCCTGAGCCCCGTCAGCGCCCCTCACAGCAGTCCC
>CAYNUZ010000312.1:0-2988 GCA_964400385.1 uncultured bacterium
GCGGCGGCGGCCGCCGCGGGCGCGCTCGTGCTCCTCGTCCCGTTCTGGGTCCGGTCCATGGCGGTTTTCGGCCGGTTGTTCCCGTCGGGGCAGGGGTGGGCGCTGCTCCTGCAGGGGACGCCGTACCTGCCGTACGAGCCGTGGTACCTCCTCGACCTGCCGTCCGTCGCGGGGGTGCTGGCGCGCGATCCCGGAGTGCTCGTGGTCAAGGCCCTGCGCGGGCTCGCGCACTATTTCCGTGCCAGGGCGGAGTCGCCGGTGCCGTGGCCGCTCCTCACGATCCCGCTCGCCGTGGGCGGGCTGGCGCGGAGCGGCTTCCGGGCAGCCCGGTGGCTGGGCGGCTTCCTGGCAGTGAACTTCCTGGTCCAGCTCCCGGTCCAGCCGGCGCCGCGGTACGAGCTGTTCGCACTGCCGTTCGTGGTGGTGGCCGCGGTCCACGGGTTGCGCGCGGTGGCCGCGGAGCAGTGGCCCCAGCACGGCCGCGCTGCGGCAGCTGCGGTGCTGGCGCTCCTCACCCTGCTGTCGCTCGGCCGCGAGGCGGACGCGCTGCGCGCGCTGGCGGATTCGGGGTGGCGGACCGACTGCCGGCTCCAGCCCGACGCACTGTGCGTCCGCGACGAGGTTGCGCCTTGGGTGGACCGGCTGGTGCCGCCGGGCGGCATCGTGCTAGGCGGCGACCGGCCGTGGGAGCTGGCGATGACCACCTGCGCCCGGATCCTCCCGCTGCCCCCGCGGCCCGCCGACGTCCGGCGGCTGGACGGGGTGGGGCTGCCGGTCGCGGCGATCTACCTGCCGAGGGAGTTGCAGTATTCCGGCGACGGCCCCCGGCTGCCCGCGTGGGCGGAGTGGGCGCGCGCGCGGGGGGTGGAGGGCGCGGCGCTGCTCCCGCGCTTCCGCCGGGGGCACATCTTCAGCGACGGGTCGGTCCTGCTGGTGCGCCGGGGTGGGGCGGAGCCTGCACCGTGAGGTATCATGGCTCCCTTATGAGCTTTTCCATGACCCGGAACGTCCTGCTCGCCGCCGCCCTCGGCTGTGCCGCGGCCGCTGGCGCCGGGGAGTCGCCCGGCACCAAGCTGGAATGGGTCAAGGGGCCGGGCAAGGCGTCCATCGGGTCGTGGGCGGAGATCACCGTCCCGGCGGGGTACATGTTCACCGGCAAGGAGGGCACCGAGGCCCTCATGAAGTCCATGGGTAACCTCACGACGGGCCGGGAAGCGGGCTTCCTGGCGCCGGCATCGGTGTTCGAGGACCATGCGAAGCACACCTGGTTCGTGGTCTTCGAGTTCAACCCGGTCGGGTACGTCAAGGACGACGAGAAGGACAGCATCAACGCGCCCAAGCTGCTGGCCCAGATGCAGGAAGGCAACAAGCGGGCGAACGAGGAGCGGGTGCGGCAGGGGATGCCGGAGCTGGAGCTGACCGGGTGGGCGGTCGAGCCGCACTATGACCAGGCCACCAACAACCTCGAGTGGGGGCTCATGCTCAAGTCGAAGTCCGGCCACTCGTCGGTCAACTACGAGGTCCGGCTGCTGGGCCGCAGCGGGGTCATGGAGACCACGCTGGTGCTGGCGCCCGAGGACCTCGCCACATCGCTGCCGGACTTCCGGGCGCTCCTCAAGGAGTACAGCTTCAAGTCCGGCCAGAAGTACGCGGAGTACCGGCAGGGCGACCAGATCGCCAAGTACGGGCTGACGGCACTGATCGCGGGCGGCGCAGTGGCGGGCGCCGCGAAGCTCGGGCTCTTCAAGTACCTCTGGAAGGGGCTCGTGGTCTTCGGCGTGGCGATCTCGAGCTTCGTCAAGCGCACCTGGAACCGGCTCTTCGGGAAGAAGACGGAGGTCGACTGACCCGGTGAGCGAAACCGCCATGCTGGCCCTGGCGGTGGTCCTGATCTACCTCTCCGAATGCGTGGCCCTCATCCCCGCCGGCGCCGCCGGTTTCCGCCGCGCCTGGCTGCGCGCGTGGGCGGTGGCCGAGCCGTGGGAGCTCTTCGGCGGCATCCGGTCCGCCCTCCTCTGGTCCAACCCCCTCCCGCCGCTGGGCACGGTGATCGCGTGCACGCCCCCCGCCGCGGGCCCGGCCTCGCTGGACTCCGCCGCATTCGGCCGGCGGATGGACGACTACAAGGAGGCGGCGCGGGGCCTGGTGATCGCCTGCAACCTCCTCTGGGCGTACGTCTTCGTGGGGCTGCCGGTGGCGGCGGACCGGACCAGCCTGATCCTGACCTGGCCGTACCTCGCCGCCGGGCTGTTCGTCCTGACCGCCGCGTGCGCGGTCCTGTTCGCGCGGGCGCACCGGGAGCTGCGGCCGGAGGGGGGCGCGGCGCCGGCCCAGCACGTGGCCACGATCGCGCTGGTCCCCACGACCGCGATCCGGGCCGCGGACCTCCTGGCGCGGGGGCTGGGGGACGGGGTCCATCCGCTGGCGGCCGCGGTGGTGCTGCTGCCGCGCGAGGCGTTCACCGGGTACGCCCGGCGGTTCCACTTCGACGCGATGCACCGCGATCCCGCGGCCACCACCGTGCCGTCCCCGTGGTTCGACGAGTCGCAGCGCGAGCCGATCGAGCGGTTCCTGGCGGCCAACGGCGCGGCGCCCGAGGCGCTGCTGCTGGCCCCGGTGAAGTCCGACGACTCGAGCAAGACCTTCTGCCCCCGGTGCCACGCCCAGTTCACCGTCGCCGAAGGCACCTGCCGGGACTGCTCGGGCATTGCCTTGCAGCCGTTGTAGCCGGTTTAAGGCGCTTCATTCTTTTCCCTCTCCCTTTAGGGAGAGGGAGGCATCAGGGTGAGGGTGTGACTAGGGTTGCAGTAAGGTCTCTTTCCACCCCCGCGCTGTCCGCTTGAACACTCTCCGCTCGTGCAGGCGAAAGGCCCCCCGCGTCCAGAACTCGATGGCGCGGGGCACGATCCGGTACCCGGCCCAGCCGGCGGGGCGCGGGATCGGCCCGCGGCCGAACCGCTTCCGGGCCGCCGCGACCGCCCGCAGCAG
>CAYNUZ010000313.1:0-2960 GCA_964400385.1 uncultured bacterium
GCGAGATGGTGTCGTACGTGCTGGGCGAGGGCCGGGCCTGGGCGGCGCAGCTGTTCCCGGAGGGCGAGCCATACGACGCCGCGGCGTACGAGAAGGAGGCGGTGCGCGCGGCCGCCACGGTGCTGGAGCCGTTCGGCTGGCCTCTGGACCGGCTGCGGGCGGCGCTGGGGGCGCCGGCGGCGAAGCTCCCGCCGGGACGGCCGGGGGACCGGACGGCGCTGTTCCCGTTCATGACGGCCTGATGACCGGACCGCGCCGGCACGGCATACTGGAATCATGTGCGGACGGTACACCTACGCCATGACCAACTGGCCAAAGATCTGGCGGGACTTCCTGGGGGGCGCGGTGCCGCACCCGGCCGAGCGGACGTGGAATGTGGCCCCGACGCAGCGGGTGGACGTGGTGCGCGTGCACCCGGAGACCGGCGCGCGCGAGGCCTGCCGCATGGTCTGGGGGCTGGTGCCGCCGTGGGCGGAGGACATGTCCATCGGGTCGCGCATGATCAACGCCCGGGCCGAGACGGTGGCGGAGAAGCCCGCCTTCCGGGCCGCGTTCCGGAAGCGCCGGTGCCTGATGCTCTCGACCGGGTTCTACGAATGGCAGGATCCGGGGACGAAGAAGGCGCAGCCGTGGTTCATCCGGGTGAAGGACACGGAGGTCTTCGCGTTCGCCGCGATCTGGGAGCGGTGGACCAGCCCGGCGCAGCGCGCGATCGGGACGATCGAGACCTGCGCGATCATCACGACCGCGGCGAACGAGGTCATGGCGCCGATCCACCACCGGATGCCGGTCATCCTGCCGCCGGAGGAGTGGGCGGCCTGGCTCGACCCCGCGCGGCAGGACGCCGCGGAGCTCAAGGCGCACCTGCGCGCCTGCCCGCCGGAGTGGCTGGAGACGCGGCGGGTGTCCAAGGCGGTCAACAACGCCCGGAACAACTCCCCGGCCCTGACGGAGCCCGAGAAACCCCTCCCGCTGTTCGGGGGCGAGCCGGACGGCCCGTGACGGGGGTCCGGGTCGGGACCTGCGGATTCTCGTACAAGGACTGGGTGGGCCCGTTCTATCCGGCGGGCACGACGCCGGGCGACTACCTCGGATGGTACGCGGCCCGGTTCGATACGGTCGAGCTGAACGCCACGTTCTACCGGCTCCCGTCCCTCCCGTCGCTGGAGGGGCTGGTCGCGAAGACGCCGCCGGGGTTCACCTTCATCGTCAAGGCGCACCGGTCGCTGACCCACGAGCCGGCCCCCGATCCCGCCGCGGCCCTCGCGGCGTTCCGGGGGGCGCTGGGCCCGTTCGCCGCGGCGGGCCGGCTGGGCGGGGTCCTGCTCCAGTTTCCCTACGCCTTCCAGCCGGTGCCGGCGAGCCGCGACCGGCTGGCCCGGCTCGCCGGGGCGCTGGCCGGCGTCGCGCCGGTGATCGTCGAGTTCCGGCACCGGGCGTGGTTCCGGGAGGACTTCCTCGAGGGGGTGCGGACGCTCGGGCTCTCGCTGTGCTGCGTGGACGAGCCGGAGCTGCCGGGGCTGCCCCCGCCGGTCGCGGTCGCCACGGGCCCGGTCGGGTACGTCCGGTTTCACGGCCGGAACCAGGAGGCGTGGTGGGCGCGGGAGGCGGAAGGGCGGGAGCGCGACCCGGGCGCGCGGTACCGGTACGACTACCGCGAGGAGGAGCTCCAGCCGTGGGTCCCGAAGGTCCGGGCGCTCGCGGCCGCCACGGAGCGCGTCTACGCCTTCTTCAACAACCATCCGGACGGCCACGCGGCGCAGAATGCGCTGTCGTTCCGCGCCCTGCTGGAGGCCTCGGGGTAGGGGGCGCGCTGCTAGAGTAGGTGAATGCCGGGACTGAAAGTGGGCGTCGTGGGCGTGGGGGCGCTGGGGCAGCACCACGCCCGCATCTACGCGGCGCTGCGGCCGCGGGTGGAGCTGGTCGGGGTGGCGGACACCGACGAGACGCGCGCCCGGGAGATCGCCCGCCGGCTGGGCACGGAGGCCTTTACCGATTACCACCCGCTGCTGGAGAAGGTCCAGGCGGTGTCCCTCGCGGTCCCCACACGGCACCACCACATCGTGGGCCGGGCGTGCCTCCAGCGGGGCGTCCATACCTTGATCGAGAAGCCGCTCGCCGCCACGCTCGAGCAGGCCGACGACCTGCTGGCGATGGCGAAGGCGCACCAGGCGCTGCTCCAGGTGGGCCACGTGGAGCGGTTCAACCCCGCGATCCGGGCGCTCCTCGAGCTCAAGCCCAACCCGCTCTTCATCGAGGTGCACCGGCTGGGGCCGTTCTCCCCGCGCACGGCCGACGTGGGGGTGGTGCTGGACCTCATGATCCACGACCTCGACATCGTCCACTTCCTCAAGGGGGCCGCCCCGGTCCGGGTCGAGGCGGTCGGGACCCCGGTGTTCTCGCAGCACGAGGATATCGCCACGGCCCGCCTCGAGTTCGCGGACGGGTGCCTGGCCAACGTCACGGCGTCCCGGGTGACGCGCGAGAAGATGCGCAAGATCCGGATCTTCAGCCGGGACACCTATATCACCGTGGACTACCTGAAGCAGGACGTCGCGGTCTTCCGGCTCAAGCCCGGCGAGCGGGGGATGGACTGGATGGACGGCGACGACTGGGTGGACCGGCTGACCGTCGAGCGGCCGACCCTGGTGCGGGAGGAGCCGCTGAAGCTCGAGATCGAGTCCTTCGTCCGGGCGGTGGAGACGGGGAGCGAGCCCGAGGTGTCCGGGACCAAGGCCCGTGAGGCGATGGCGATCGCCACCCGGATCACCGAGGACCTCGGGGCACGGTTGAAACGCTTCCGGGCCTGACCGGCCGGCACGGGGCGGACATGGCGCGCACGATCTTCATCGCGACCGGCGAGCCCTCGGGGGACCTTCATGGCGCGGGGCTGGCGCGGGCCCTGATCCGGCGGTCGCCGGGCGTGCGGATCGAGGCCTTCGGCGGGCCGCACCTGGCCG
>CAYNUZ010000314.1:0-2958 GCA_964400385.1 uncultured bacterium
GGTGGCGGCCGCCGGAACCAGCGCGCGGGAGGTGGCGTCGCCCCGCCGCCCGAGGTCCTCGGCCAGCGCCGCCCGGACCAGGCGGCGCACGGCCGCCGGATCAACCGGGGTGGATCGCGGAAAGGATCTTGACGTCATACGGGGCCAGGGAGAGGACCCGGCCGGTCTTCTTGCCGGTCAGCAGGTCCCGGTACGCGGCCCTCCCCTTGAGCGGGAGCTTCTGGACGGTGGCGGCGTGGTTGAGGACGAACAGGAACCGGTCCTTCCCCTTGGTCCGCTCGGTGATCTCGATGTCGTCGGACGGCGGGAAGGGGGGCAGCAGCCCGGCTTTCGCGAGCACCCACTTCACGAGGTTCCGGTTGAACGCCGCGTCGCCCACGAACCCGACGTAGATCACCGTCCCCTTCCCCACCGTGTGGAGCGAGGCGGCCGGCGAGCCCTTGAACGGCCCGGCCGCGTACCGGGCGAGGGGTTTGGCCCCGGTGAGCCGGAGCTGGTCGGCCCAGACCTTCGCGGCGCCGGGCTTCTTCGGCAGCGGGGCGACGGCCTCGACCGCGTAGGTTTCATGGTTCACGTAGGCGTCGTACTCCTCGACGATGCACCCGGTGAGCGCCTTGAGGACGCCCGGCAGACGGTCGGTCGTCACGACGTTGGCGGCGTCCTTGACGCCGGTGCGCAGGGTCGTGATGAGCGTGCCACCGGCCTCGACCCAGGCGGTGAGCTTGGCGGCCAGCGCCGCGTCGCAGAGGAAGACCGACGGCGCAACCAGCACCTTCGCGCGGGCCAGGTCGTCGGCGGGCCGGTAGTACTCGACGCCCACGTGGTGCTCGTGGAACGCCCGGTGGTACCCGTTGGCGTGCTCGAGGAAGCTGAAGTGGGGGCTGCCCTTCTGGATGTCCAGCGCCCAGCGGGACTCGGGGTCGATCAGGATGCCCGCGGGCGCGGTCACCTCGGCGCCGACCGTGCGGGAGTCCAGGACGCCGAATTCCTTCGCCACCCGCGACAGCTCGCGGAACCGGCGGCCCGGCTGGCCGTGGTGGTCGAGGATCCCGTGCCAGTACTGCTCGATCCCGAACCGGGCGGTGCGCCACCGGAAGAAGACGACGGCGTCCGCGCCGTGCGCCACGGTCTGCCACGTCCACAGCCGGAGCTGCCCCGGCTGGTCGCCGGAGTTGAACATCTCGAGCCAGCCGGTCAGCCCCGAGCGCTGCTCCATCACCCACCACGGCTTGTGCTTGAGGCTGCGGGTGTAGTCGTGCTTGGCGCTGTCGAACTTCCCCTGCCCCCAGAGGTTGCCGGGATAGTAGTCGAGCGCGACGAAATCCAGCCCGCGGGCCAGCGTGAAGTAGTCCACCTCGTCGTAGAACCCCATGCAGTTGTGCGTGATGAAGTGTTTCGGGCAGATCTTGCGGAGGTGCTCGACCTGGGCGTCGTGGTACGACACCACGTTGTCCGAGTGGAAGCGCAGGTGGTCAAGCCGCAGGCTGACCGAGTGGGAGGCGTGCCGCTCGCGCGGCACCGGGATCTCGTCCCAGTCGTTGTACGCCTGACCCCAGAACACGGTGCCGTGCGCGGCGTTCAGGGCCTCGATCGTGCCGTACCGCGCCTTGAGCCAGGCGCGGAAGGCCTTCGCGCACTGGTCGCACCAGCAGCGCGGGCCGCCGATCTCGTTGTCGGTCTGCCAGCCGATGACGGACGGGTGGTCGGCGAAGTGGGCGGCCATGGACATGACGATCTTGCGGGACGCCTCGCGGTACAGCGGGCTGGAAAAGCAGTAATGCCGGCGGCCGCCGGCCTCGGTGCGGACGCCGTCCTGGTTGACCGCGAGGGTGTCGGGGTACTTCGTGACCAGCCACGGCGGGGGGGAAGCCGTGGGGGTTCCCAGGATGACCTTGAGGTCGTGCCGCCGCAGCACCGCGATCGCGTCGTCCAGCCATTGGAAGTCGTACCGGCCCTCGCGCGGCTCCATCTTGTGCCACGCGAACTCGGCCAGCCGGACGACCTTGAAGCCGCCCTCGACCATCAGCTTGGCGTGGGGCTCCCAGTCGGCCCGGTCCCAGTGCTCCGGATAGTAGTCGACGCCGATCAGCATGCGGGTTCCTCCTGGACCAGGATGACGGGCCTTCATAGTTTACGCTGGCGGTCCGGCCCGGCGGCCGCACCGGGATGGTGTAGCATTTGCGACACCCGGTGTCGGAAATGCGCATTCCGTGCGGTCCCCGACAACTAAAGGGATTGTCTATCAAGCGAAAAAGAGTGCCAGCCCTTGGCACGGGGCTTGCTCTATGGCTGGCCCATGACCCGCGTGCTGTGTCTCCTGCTGGGCACGTTCCTTGGCCTGGCCGGGGCCGATGCCCTCCGTGCGCCCCTCGACCTGGACGGGGTGCTGCGCGAGGTGCGCGCGCACAATCCCGCCGTGCGGGCGGCGCGCCTGGATGTCGACCAGGCCCGGGCCCAGGTGCGGTCGAGCCGCGCGTGGCCGGATCCCGAGGTCGGCGTCGAGTACTGGGGCGTGCCCGGGCCGGGGCTCGACCTGGGGGCCGCGGACCAGCGGTGGCTCGATCTCGCGCAGACGATTCCCTTCCCGGCGAAGTCGCTGGCGGCCGGCCAGGTGGCGCGGCATGACCTGGCACGGCGCGAGGCCGCGGCGGAGCGCACGGTCCAGGACCAGCTCCTGGCCGCGAAGGAGGCCTGGTGGGACCTGTGGGCCGCCACGGCGTCGGCCACCGCGCTCGAATCAGTCGGCGCGACCCTTGACGACCTCGCCCGGCTCTCCGACCGGCGGAACCAGCTCGGCCAGGTCGGCCGGATGGAACAGCTCATGGACCCGATGGCGAAAATGGCGCGGATCGAGCTGGACAATGACCGGCTCATGCTCGCCCAGGACCGCCTGGAGGCGCAGGCCACGCTCAACCGGCTCATGGCCCGGGATCCGGACGCGGCGCTGGGCGATCCGGC
>CAYNUZ010000315.1:0-2954 GCA_964400385.1 uncultured bacterium
GTGGGCGGTGGGCCGGATGGAGGCGCTGGCCGGCCGGGTGGGCCGGCGGTTCACGCCCGCGCCGCTGCTCCGCCAGGCCGCCGCGGCGGGGACCCGGATCGGCGGACCGCCGGCGGTATAGTTTTTTCCGGGGAGCCGACGATGGAACCACAGGTGAACGAGGCCGCCGGCGCGCCGCCCATTCGGGCCGGGGTCGGGCTGGCGCTGGGCGGCGGCGTGCTGTTCTCGGTGGCGGGCGTGGGCGTGGCCCGGGTCCTGATGGAGGCGAAAGTCCCGATCGCCGCGGTGGCCGGGACCTCCGGCGGGGCCATCGTGGGGGCGGCCATCGCCTCGGGCATGCGCGACTGGGAGCTGCGGCAGGCCGCCGAGGAGATGGACTGGGGCGACCTGGTCCGGTTCTCCCCGGGGAGGATGGGGATTTTCAGCGGCGACCGCATCCCGCGGTTCGTCGAGCGGATCACCGGGTGCCGGACGTTCGAGGACCTCAAGATTCCGTTCACGGCGGTGGCCACCGACATCCTCATGGGCCGGGAGATCCGGCTCACCTCGGGCCCGCTGGGGTTCGCGGTCCAGGCGAGCTGCTCGATCCCCGGCCTCTTCCAGCCGGTCAAGTCGGACGAGATGCTGCTCGTGGACGGCGGGATCATGGACAACCTGCCCGTCCGCGCGGTGCAGGCGCACCGGCCGGCGGTCACCCTGGCCGTGGACGTCCTGACGGTCTCGGACGCCTACCAGGGCCGTCTGCGGACCGGCGCGCATGTGATCCTCAAGGCGTACCACACGCTCATCAAGCGCAAGGGGGAGCTGCAGGAGGCGCTGGCGGACCTCACCGTGATGCCGAACGTCTCGGGCTGCTCGGTCCTCAACTTCCGCGACGCGGTGGAGCTGGTCGTGCGCGGCGAGGACGCCACCCGCCCGATGATCCCCCACCTGCGCGCCATGCTGGCGGAGCGGACGCGGGGCGTCCCGACGCTGGCCTGCCCCCTGTAGCACAAGCGCCACCGACGGTGGCGACGCTGATCAATGGTTCACGACCGCGGTGCCGGCCCGGCTTCGGGCCCGGCGGGCGGCTCAGAGGGCCCGGCCGAGGAAGAGGCCCGCGAGGAACAGGGTGAACCCGACCGTGTGCTGGGCGAAGATGTTCGCGGCGGCGTCGAGCCAGCGGGCGCGGCCGAGCATCCAGGCGGTCTCGAAGACGTAGCTCGACCAGGTGGTGAACGCGCCCATGAACCCGGCGAGGAGGGTCACCCGCAGGCCGGGGGAGATCGCGGCCCGCTCGCCCCCCAGCGCCCACACCAGGCCGAAGGCGAAGCAGCCCAGGCCGTTCACCGCGAGCGTGCCCCAGGGAAACGTGCCGGGCCGGGCGGCCTGGACCCAGCCCTGCAGCCCGTACCGGGCGAGGGTGCCGCACGCGCCGGCCAGCCCCACCGCGAGCAGCGTCCGCCCCATGGAGGTCCCGGGCGCCGTCAGTGCGGGGGCTTGGCGGTGATCGTGAGGTCGCCGTCGCGCAGGAGCGACGAGAAGGTGATGGACTGCTTGCAGACCTGGCAGTCCTCGAGCCAGGTCTCCTCGGGCGTCGAGAGGTCGAGACGCACCGTCAGGTTGCGGCCGCAGTGCGGGCAGCGGACCTTGGTGGTGACCTTGAGGATCATGCGGGGGCGGCGCCGGCGGAACCGTGCATGTGCCTGTACGCTACCGCGCCGGGCGCCGCGGATGCAAGCCGGGGCGACCCCTCACGCATTCCGCCACCGGCGCCGGTCGCGCGCCATGAGCTCGTCGGACTCCACCGGCCCCCAGCTGCCCGCGGGGTACGCGGGCACCGGGGCCCGGCCGGCGGCCTTCCAGCCCTCGAGGACCGGCTGGACGACCGACCAGGTTTCCCGGACGCCGTCCTCGCGGATGAAGAGGCTCGCATCGCCCTTCATGGCGTCGAGGATCAGGCGTTCGTAGGCCGGCGTCGGCTCGGCCCCGAACGACTTCTCGTACGAAAAGTCCATCGTCACCGGCCGGATCTCCAGGTCCGCGCCCGGCACCTTGGCCCCGAAGGAGAGGGAGATCCCCTCGTCCGGCTGGATGCGCAGGACCAGCTCGTTCGGCCGCTGCTGCTCCTCCGGCAGGTCGCGGAAGAGCAGGTGGGGGATCCGGGTGAACCGGATCGCGACCTCCGTCACGGTCTTGGGCAGGCGCTTGCCGGTGCGCAGGTAGAACGGAACGCCGGCCCAGCGCCAGTTGTCGATCAGGATCCGCAGCGCGACGTAGGTCTCGGTGACGGAGTCCGGCGCGACGTTCTGCTCCTCCCGGTACCCCTTCGCGGCCTGGCCCCCGACCTCGCCCGGCCCGTACTGGCCGCGCACCGCGTGCCGGTCCACCTCGCCCGGCGGGATCGGCCGGATGGCCTTGAAGACCTTGGCCTTCTCGTCACGCACGGTGTCGGCGTCGAACGCGACCGGCGGCTCCATCGCGACCAGGGCGAGGAGCTGCAGCATGTGGTTCTGCACGATGTCGCGCAGGGCCCCCGCCTCCTCGTAGAACCGGCCGCGCGAGCCGATCCCGATGGTCTCGGCCACGGTGATCTGGACGCGGTCGATGTACCGGCGGTTCCACAGCGGCTCGAAGATGCCGTTCCCGAACCGCAGCACGATGATGTTCTGGACCGTCTCCTTGCCCAGGTAGTGGTCGATCCGGTAGATCTGGTCCTCCGAGAGGACGGTCCCGATCTCGGCGTTCAGCGCGACCGCGGAGGGCAGGTCGTGGCCGAACGGCTTCTCGATGATGACCCGGGTCCAGCCCGAGGCGGCGCGGCCGGTGCCCCGGGGGGTGAGGCCCGCGGCCCCGAGCTGCCGCACGATGGCCGCATACGAGGACGGCGGCACCGCGAGATAGAAGAGCCGGTTGCCCGCGGGGCCCCGCTCCCGGTCGAGCCGGTCCAGGAGGGCCTTGAGCCGCGCGAAACT
>CAYNUZ010000316.1:0-2954 GCA_964400385.1 uncultured bacterium
CCAACGGCACCGAATCGGTGGATCAGGGGGCAGGGGTACGCTCACTCGTTCGCGTGGGTTCGGTTCACGCGCGCCGGCGGGTCGGCATCCTGGGCCCCGACGTTCACCCGCCCGCCGCGGAGCCGCCGGGCCGCGCCGGGGAAGGCGAAGCGGCGTGTGGCGGTGTCGCCGGCAGGCAGGTCGGCGATGGAGGCCCGGGCCCGGGGGAAGCCCTCGGCGAAGGCGGAGAGCTCGATCGTCGCGGGCGTCTTGCCCCGGTTGGTCGCGTGCGCCTCGACGACCAGGTCCTGCGTGCCGGGGAGGGTGCGGTAGGACAGGTCGAGCTGGATCTCGTCCAGGCGCACCTCGAAGGTGCTCGCGATGCGGAAGGCGCCGTAGTCGCGGTCCGCGGCGAGCTCCACCTCGGCCAGGAAGGGCTTGGGGCCGGCCTCCTCGACGGGGCTGAAGGACATGGTGAGCGGGATCCGCGCGGTCTGGCCCGGCCCGATCGAGAAGGTGCTGGACCGCGGTGTGATCTTCCACGACCGGTCGCGCGCCGAGGGGTCCTTGGACAGGCCGCCCGGCTCCAGGATCGAGATCCGCCCCTGCGCCCGGGTCTGGAAGGGGTTGGAGATCACCATCGCCAGCTCGTGCTCGGCGGCGGTCGCGGGGGCCGAATCGGGGTCCAGGTGGAACGAGCCGATGAACTGCACCAGGCCGACATCCACGTTCTCGATGAAGACGGGCTCATCGCTCAGCGCGATGTGGTGCGTGGGCGGGGCACCCGAGGCCGCCCGCTCGCCCAGGGAGACGGGCGTCGTGTTCCCCCACAGGTCGGTGGTCATCACCGCGCCGTCGCCCAGGTAGGCGTCGATCACGGCGCGCTCCGGGGCTACGCCCTGCGACCAGGCGACCAGGGCGCCGGTCCGGCCGGGAGCGCTCGGGGCCAGGATGTAACACTCCACGCCCGCGGCGGCCGGAAGCTTGCCGACGATGCGCCGGTCCGTCAGGCGGTGTGCGAGGTTCGCGAATGCCGCGGACTCGGAACGGGGGTCGGTCTGGGTGCGGACCTCGGTCGGCCAGTCCCAGGGCTGGAGCAGGGCGAGGGAACCCTGCGCGGGGGCGGGGCCGGCGGGCATGAGCGCCGCCCACAGGGCCACGCCCTGCTCGATCAGATGGATCGCAGACTCGCGGCGCGAGAACTGGCTCTCGGGCAGGGGCTCCAACGCCACGGTCACCGAGCCGCCCTTGATGGCTGGGGCCCAGGACGCGACCAGATCGGCGATCCCCTCGGGGGCGACGGCGTACGGCAGGGTCGCCAGGAGTTCGTGCGCGCCGCTCCCGGCGGGCGAGACTTCCGCGGGCCACGGGACGGCCACGACGGGCCCGGGGACGAGCCTGGCCAGCGTGGACTCGAACGCGGCCAGTGCGGCGGCGCTGTGCGCGGGCGAATCCCCGGCGCGCCCGACCTGCCAGCGCTGCACCATCTGGCCATAGCGGTCCAGCAGGGGGAGCAGGTGCGGGGCCCAGACCCGCTGGTCCATCGCCAGCAGAGAGAGCACCTGATCGCTCTGCACGTGCGCGGCATCGGCCAGTTCGTCCGGAACCCGCGGCAGGATGAACGAGACCTGCTGCCACTCGGTCCTGAGGCGCGTCACTAAGGGCAGCAGGTCCTTGGACAGCACCGCCAGCGACTCGGGCGTCTGCTCACGCGACCAGACGGGGAAGGCGACGCCGCCGGTGCCCAGGCGGCCGAGCATGACAGGGAGTTCTGCCCGCGCGGTCGCGGGAAGGTCGTCCAGCACGATCCAGAACCTGGAGCGATCGAGTGAGGCGCGCTCGGCCCCGTGCTCCGGGTCCTCCGGGAGCCAGACGAAGTCCACGAAGGTGCCGCCGACGCGCCCCTGCTCGGTGGTCAGCTCCAGCGCTGCGCGGTACCAGCCCAGCTTCGAGACCTTCGGCTCCCACGTCCAGCGCTCCGACCCGCCGCTGAGCTGGTTCGTCGCCTCGTCCACCACGTCGCCCGCGGCGTTCTGGAGCGTGACCCGGCCGGTCAGAGCCTCGCCCGTCAGGTCGCGGAGGGAGACCGTCACGGACGGATGGGCCGGGCGCTGGATGATGTTGGACGGTTCGTTCGTGCTCATCTGCACACGGGGCAGCTGCACGACGCTCACATCGTCGAACCACGCATCCCCGGCCAGGTCCGTGGGCCAGACCTGGTGCTCGGCGAGCTGGTTTGGGCGGAACTGCTCGGGCTGGAGGATGTCCAGGTCCACCTGCACGTAGGCCGCGCCGTCCTGCAGGCCCGGGAGCGTGCAGGAAATCGTGCGCCATTCGCCGGGGCCGGTGACGACCAGCTCGCTGCGGACCTCGCTCCCGGGGATCGGGACGTTGGACTTGTCCAGGAACCGGGCGACCATCGCCGCCCGGGCGTTGCGCAGGCCGCGGGTCTGGGTTCGGGCGGTGATGATGTACTCGGTGCGGGGAAAGACGGGGATGACGCCGGGCTGGAGCCGCAGGCAGGTGGAACCGCCCTTGGTGAAGACGCGGACAGAGCCGGCCCCCTCGTACGCGGTGGTCAAGTCGTGCTCGGCGCTGTTGAAGGCGGGGAAGCCGGGGCGCGGGGTTGCGCCGTCCTGGGCCATCTCCCAGTACTGCGGGAGGGCGTACTTCTCGCGGGCGTTGAAGTCGAACTGGTGCACCAGTCGGCGCGAGGCCCGCGGCCGGTCCACGCCCGGCTGGTCCTGGGCGCGGGCCAGCCCCGCGGCGGCCACCGCCAGCGCGCAGAGCCAGCGCCGTGTGCATGGAGCGGACATCATTCCGATATCGGCCGTCCGGGGCGGGGCGGGTGAGCGGCGAACCGGGCTATCGGCTCAAGAGACGGTCCAGCACATCGGATCGCATCCCCGGGCGAACTTCCATCGCCGGCCCTGACCCTTCCGGCTCGGGCCGGGTGAGAGACCCGGCACTCACGG
>CAYNUZ010000317.1:0-2947 GCA_964400385.1 uncultured bacterium
GGATGGAAGTCGGCGGCCGTCGCCGCGGGTTTGACCGGCGCGTGGCCGCCGCACCCCGCGGCCCCGAGGGCCAGGGCCAGCAGCAACCCCGCGGCGGCCCTGGGCGGAACAGGATTCGAACCTGTGACCCCCTGCGTGTAAAGCAGGTGCTCTAACCAGGCTGAGCTATCCGCCCGCTGCGGGGCGCGTGAAGAGCCGGTCGCGGATCGTGCCATGCTGCCTCCCGGACGTGAATGATGACGTGGGCGGGGAGGGAGTCGAACCCTCACGGATTTCTCCATACGCACCTCAAACGTACGTGTCTGCCAGTTCCACCACCCGCCCGCTGAAATTCCAGACGATTGTAGCATCCTCGTCCGGAGCCGGAAACCGCCTTCCAATGTCATAATGGCGCGTGGCCACCCCCGAGGAACTCAACAGGGCCGGCATGGAGCATTACAAGGCCGGCCGGTATGCCGAGGCGATCGCCGCCTACGAGGAGGCCGTCGCCGCGAATCCCGGCTACGCCCCCTGCTGGCTCAACCTCGCCTGGGCCTGTACCAAGAGCGGGAAGCCGGACGACGCGATCCGCGCCGCCACCCGCGGGGTGGCGCTGGCCCCCCAGGCCGCCCCCGCCCACGGGTGCATGGCCGCGGCGCACGCGGCCAAGGGCCGGTGGAACGAGGCGGTGAGCGAGTACGTGCGGGCGTACGAGCTCGACAAGGCGCAGTTCGGCGGGCTGGCCACCGCCGGTCACCTGTGCATGGACCATGGGATCAACGCCAAGGCCGTGGAGCTGTGGAACCTCTACCTCGCGGTGGCGCCGCCGGACCATGCCCGCCGGGCCGAGATCGAGGGCGAGGTGCGGACCGCGACGGGCGGCGCCGGCCTCATCTCCAAGTTTTGACCGGCCGCGGGCTCTGCGTGGCGGCGGCCGTCTTCATCGCAGCCCGGGCTGCAGCCGACACCCCCTCCCCCGCGGCCGTGGCGCCCGCCCCGGTCTCCGCGACCGCCGCGTCCGCGGCCGAGCCGCTCCCGGCGTCGGCCCTCGCCCCCGTGGTCATGACGCCCGCCGCCACCGTCTACGAGGAGTCCACCCTGCGCCGGTGCGAGACGATCGCGGGGATCTCGCTCCCGTTCTGCGCGCTCTACTCCGTGGCGGTCTCCGCCCTCACCGCCCTGGCGATCGAGGGGAAGCACTTCACGCTCGACAACCGGGTCATCATCCCCACGGTGTCCCTCACGGTCCTCTCGGCCGCGTGGATCGTCTGGACGGACGCCCGCGCGCCGGCCCCGGCGGCGATCCCGGCCGCGCCCTGACGGCCCGGCACCCGCCGACGGAAGGCTGTAAAATACCGGGGCTGAGTTTTGTGCCGAGGTAGCTCAGTGGTAGAGCAGCGGTTTCGTAAACCGCAGGTCGCGGGTTCAAATCCCGCCCTCGGCTGGTCTTGTTCATTCTGCCGATCGTGTTCCTCTGGGCGGCCGCGGGGCCGGCGTGGAGCCGGAACGTCCCCGATGAGGTGATCGTCCGGTTCCGGCCCGGGACGCCCGCCGCCGACGCCCGCCGCGCGCTCGACGACCTCGGCGCCCGGGAGCGGGGCGAGCTGCGCGGGCTGGGATACAAGCGCCTCACGCTCCCGCCCGGCCTCACCGTGGATGCCGCGATCGCGCGGCTGCGCCGCAACCCGAACGTGGACGTGGCGGAGCCGAACGCGGAGATCCGGGGCGCGGCCCTCCCGAACGACCCCAAGCGCGCGCTGCAGTGGCACCTCGACCGGATCCACGCCACGGACGCGTGGGCGGCCGGCGTGGCCGGGGCCCAGGGCGCGGCGTCGGTGGTGATCGCGGTGGTGGATTCCGGCGTCGCCGGCGCCCACGACGACCTCGCGCCCAAGCTGGTGCCGGGGTACAACGTCCTCGATCCCGCGGCGCCGCCGGCCGACACGTGCGGCCACGGCACCTGGGTGGCGGGGACGGCGGCCGCCGCCACGGACAATTCGACGGGCGTGTCCGGAGTCGCCTGGCTGGCGCGCCTCATGCCGGTCAAGGTGATCGACTTCGTCCCCGCCGCGGGCGACTGCGTGGGGAGCGAGTTCGACATTGACCAGGGGGTGCTCTGGGCCGCCACGCACGGGGCCCGCGTCATCAACATGAGCCTGGGGAGCTGCGGCAACGGGTGCAGCCCGGGGTCGGTGGCCGCCGCCGACACGATGGCGGCCGCGTGGAACCAGGGCTGCGTCCTCGTGGGCGCGGCGGGGAACGAAAACTCCTCCGGCCCGTCGTATCCGGCGGCCTACCAGTACGTCCTCGGGGTCGCGGCCACCGACCAGGCCGACGGGCGGGCCTCCTTCTCCAACTACGGGAACTACATCGACCTCGCGGCCCCGGGGGTGGGGATCATCACCACCGACGCCCTGGCCTCGAACGCGTACACCGACCTCACCGGGCCGGTGGCGGGCACCTCGTTCGCCGCGCCCATCGTGTCCGGGCTCGCGGCGGTCCTGTTCGGGCAGGACCCGGGGCGCTCGAACGAGGAGGTCGTGCGGATCCTCGAGCAGACCGCCGACCACCTGGGTACCGGGGGGGCGGGCACGCGCAACGACCAGTTCGGGTTCGGCCGGGTCAATATGTACCGGGCGCTGACCGGTCAGGCGACCCCGCCCCCGGCGCTGGCGGACGACGGGTACGCCTATCCCAACCCGTTCTCCCCCGCGCCCGACCACGACCGGTTCATGACGTTCGTGATCAAGTCGCCGGGGGGGAAGGCCGTGGCGGTCGAGATCTTCGACGCCGTCGGGAACAGCGTCTGGCGCAAGACCCTGACGGCCCAGGAGACGGCCGGCGCCGATCTCTACTACAATTCCCCCATGCGCTGGGACGGCAAGGACCTTCGCGGCCGGGACATGGCCAACGGCGTGTACACGGCCGTCATCACGATAGGATTCAATAACGACCAATAAACACCGAG
>CAYNUZ010000318.1:0-2939 GCA_964400385.1 uncultured bacterium
CGCGGTGGCCGACGGCCGGCCCGCGGTGGTCCTGCTGGATATCGAGCTGCCGGACGCCTCCGGGCTGGAGCTGCTCGAGGCGTTCGGCCGCCTCGACCCGGCGCCGGTGATGATCATGATCACGGGCCGGCAGGAGGAGGAGTCCGTGATCACCGCCATGCGCGGGGGCGCGATGGACTACCTGGTTAAGCCGTTCACTCCCACCGCGGTCCGCGGCATGGTCGCGAAGGCCTTCGACCTCTCCCGCCGGATTGCCGGGACGCCCGCCGGCGCGCCGGCGGCCCCGCCGGACGAGGCCCTGCGGCGGTACATGGTCGGCCGGTCCCCCGCCATGCTCGAGCTGTTCAAGATGATCGGCCGGCTGGCGGGGTTCGACCTCCCGGTCCTGATCACCGGCGAGAGCGGGACGGGCAAGGAACTGGTTGCCCGGGCCCTGCACGCCCACGGCGCGCACCGGGCCGGGCCGTTTGTCCCGGTGGACTGCGGCAGCATGCCCGAGGGGCTGCTGGAGGCCGAGCTGTTCGGGTACGAGCGGGGCGCGTTCACCGGGGCGGTGGCGGCCAAGCCGGGCCGGTTCGAGCTGGCGGACGGCGGCACGCTCTTCCTCGACGAGGTCGGGAACATCCCGCTGCCGCTCCAGGCCAAGCTGCTGCGGGCCGTGCAGGAGAAGACGACCCAGCGGCTGGGGTCCACCCGGCCGGTGACATGGAACGCCCGGATCCTCGCCGCCACGCATGCCGACCTCAAGGCGCTGGCCGCCGAGGGACGGTACCGCGAGGACCTGGTCTTCCGGCTGGCCGGGGCGGAGCTGCGGGTGCCGCCGCTGCGGGAGCGGATGGAGGACCTGGCGCACCTCGCGGCGGAGTTCCTCGGACGCTGGACGGGGCGCAAGGGGGCGCTCGTGCTCTCGCCCGAGGCGGCCGCGGCCCTGGCGGGCTACGGCTGGCCGGGCAACATCCGGGAGCTGGAGCACGTGGTGAACCGGGCCGCGGCCCTGTCCCGCGGCCCCGTGATCCTCGCCGAGGACCTCCCGCCGGAGCTCGCGCGGGACGGGGGCCGCCGGCCGCCCGGCCTCCCGCTGACCGCGGGGAAGGACGGGCTCCCCCCGCTCGAGGAGGTGAAGCGCCAGTACGCGCGGCACGCGCTCGCCGCCTGCGGCGGCAACAAGGCCGAGACCGCCCGGATCCTGGGCATTGATCCCAAGACCCTCAACGTCCTGCTGGCGGAGAAGGAGACCCGGCCCGGACTCAGCTCCAGCGCTTGAAGGTCTCGGCCCCCTCGTAGATCGCGCGGTCGCCCAGTTCCTCCTCGATCCGGAGGAGCTGGTTGTACTTGGCGATCCGGTCGGTGCGCGAGGCGCTGCCCGTCTTGATCTGGCCGCACCCGGTGGCGACCGCCAGGTCCGCGATGGTCGCGTCCTCGGTCTCGCCGGACCGGTGGGACATGACCGCGGTGTATCCCGCCGCCTGCGCCGTGCGCACCGCGTCGAGCGTCTCGGTCAGGCTCCCGATCTGGTTCACCTTGACCAGGATGGAGTTGCCGACCCCCTCCGCGATCCCCTTCTTGAGCCGGACCGGATTGGTGACGAACAGGTCGTCGCCCACGAGCTGGAGCTTGTTCCCGAGCCGGTCGGTCAGCTTCTTCCACCCGGCCCAGTCGTCCTCGGCGCATCCGTCCTCGATGGAGATGAGGGGGTATTTCGCCCGCATCGCCTCGTAGAACCCGATCAGCTCGTCGCTCGTCCGGGTCACGCCCTCGCCCTTCATCACGTACTTCCCGTCCTTGAACATCTCGGTGGACGCGACGTCCAGCGCCAGCAGGATGTCCTTGCCGGGCTTGTACCCGGCCTGCTCAATGGCCGTCATGAGGAGCGCCAGGGCCTCCTCATTGGCCGGCAGCGACGGGGCGAACCCGCCCTCGTCCCCCACCGCGGTGTTCAGCTTCTTCCCCTTGAGGACGCTCTTCAGCGCGTGGAAGATCTCGGCGCCCATCCGCAGGCCGTCCGCGAACCGGGACGCGCCCACGGGCACGAGCATGAACTCCTGGATGTCCACCGAGGTGTCCGCATGCGCGCCGCCGTTCAGCACGTTCATCATCGGCACGGGCAGAATGCGCGCCTCGTCCCCGCCCAGGTGGCGGTAGAGCGGGAGCTTGCGGGAGGCCGCGGCCGCCTTGGCGACCGCGAGCGACACCGCCAGGATGGCGTTGGCCCCCAGCTTCCCCTTGTTGGGGGTGCCGTCCAGCTCGATCATCGCCCGGTCCACGGCCGCCTGGTCCGCGGCGGACCGGCCCTTGAGCGCCGCCGCGATCGGGCCGTTCACGCTCGCCACGGCCTTGCGGGTCCCCTTGCCCAGGTACCGGCCCTTGTCGCCGTCCCGCAGCTCCACGGCCTCGTGCGAGCCGGTGGAGGCGCCCGACGGCACCGCGGCCCGGCCGAACGAACCGTCGGACAGCACGACGTCCGCCTCGACCGTGGGATTGCCCCGCGAGTCGAGAATCTCCCGCCCCTGGATCCGAGCAATGTCAGCCATGTGCCTTCGTCCTCCTTGCGGCCCGCCCGGGGCGGGGATTCATGATGCCGTCAATGCGCCGCGGCCGGGGCGCCCAGCGCCGCGTCGAGCGCGGCGGCCAGGTCCGCGTCCGCCTGGTACCCGGCCAGCCGGGCCACCACCCGCCCCCGCCCGTCGAGCAGGAGCGCCAGCGGGAGCGACAGGTCGCCCCCGCCGAAGTAGTTCCGCACGATGCCGTCGTCCCCCAGCAGGACCTGCACCCCGGCGCCGGCGACCCGGGCGGCGCGGGCCACGGCCGCGGGATCGTCCGCCACCGCCACCGCCAGGAACGCGGCCCGGTCCGCGTACCCGTGCTGGACCTTCGCCACCTGCGCGAGCCCGAGCCGCGCGGGCGGCGACCAGGACGCCCAGAAGTAGAGGAACACCGGG
>CAYNUZ010000319.1:0-2932 GCA_964400385.1 uncultured bacterium
GCGCCTGGCGGGGCGCGCCAGTCGAGGGGATCATTCCCTGCGCCGCACGACGAACTTGGCCTTGACGGTCTTGAGCACCTGGCCCGTCTTCTTGCAGGTGAGCCCCGGCCCCCCGCCCCGCGCCAGGCCCGAGACCACGACCACGTACGCGCCGGGCGCGAAGTCGCCCGTGCGGATCGTCTCCTCCTTGACCCCCCCGACCAGGTACTTGTACGAGTCCTCGGAGGCGATGTGCCCCCCGGCGTTGTAGACCCGGGCCGTCACCTCGCCGCCGGCGGCATCCACCTCGAACCGGATCGTGACGCCCGCCTGCCGTCCGGGCTCCACCGGATTGGGGTACAGCTCCAGCGGGCAGGTGACCGGCTTCGGGGGCGTGACGGGCGCGTAACTCACCTCGAACTGGTCGAAGACCGGGAGCGTCGGCGCCGCGCCGGCATCGTTCCCCGCGTCGTTGTACAGGCTGATCTCGAACTGGATGTACCGGAACGTATCCGGGATCAACGGTTCCCGGAAGAGCACCGACTGGGCGTCGGACGCGTAGGTGTAGTACCCCGGGGAGGCGGGCATCGAGGCGACCTCGGGGACCCGGGGCGACCAGCAGGTCCACACCCCGTCCGGACTGGCGACCCGGTACCGCAGCATGGCCCAGTCATCCCCCGCGCCGGCCCCGGACTTCGTGTAGCTCCAGGCCACGCGGGAGAGCTGGAAGGTCCCGTTCAGGTCGTAGGCCCGCGACAGGAAGCTCCCGGCATCCACCCACCAGGAGGTGGACTGCATCAGCGCCCGGTAGACGTAGAAACAGGGCTCCGAGGCGTTCGTCATCGCCCCGCCGGCGATGTACGCCCACTGGTTGAAGGTCGCGGCGGTGAGGAAGGAGGCCGTGACCGGGAAGGTGTACGGCGAGGCCTTGGTCAACAGCTCGTTGTTGTCCGGGTCCGCGGGCCGCAGCTCCTCGCGATCGCCGCTCCCCTCGCGCACGACGCCCCGCGCCCCGGTCCCCGCCGACGGGGTGATCAGGTTGAAGAGGACCTGGTTCGTCACCGCCGAACCGTCCCCGCCGCCCACCTGCACGAGCGAGCCGTTGTTCACGATCACGCCGGCCCCGAACAGCCCCAGCGTCCCCTGGTCGCGCAGCGTCCAGCCGTCGGGGTCGATGACGTTGCAGTCGTTGAGCACCGCGTGGTACGTGCCGTGGAACTGGCGGCAGGAGTTCCCGGACACCGAATTGACGTAGGCGCCGCCGATGAAGCCGATCGTCCGCATCATGGTAAAGGGCGAGATCCACACCCACCCGAGGCAGACGTTGAGCGCGCGACAGCACGCCTCGTCGCACGGCGCGCACGCGCCGCAGGTGCACAGGCTGCACAGGGAGCAGGAGCCCGGCGGATTGCCGGGGGGGATCGAGGTGGCCGAGTCCCACGCCTGCTGGCCCGCGCTGTAGAGGCTGCCGTTGAACGGGTTGATCTCCGCCTTCTGCACGGCCTGGCTCGGGTCGTTGCCGTTGGGCAGCATGCCGCCCAGCGCATAGAGGGCCCCGGCGGCGTAGACCAGCCCGAACGCCTCGGCCGTCTGGCGCAGCGGCAGCTCCGCGCGCCACGGCCCGGGCTGGCCGGTGGCGGGGTCCACCAGGGTGGAATAGACGTTGAGCGTGGACGGCGCGGCGCCCGGGTACGGCGCGGTGCCGCAATTCGTCGTGGCGCCGCCGACCACGTAGATGCGCTGCCCGACCGCGACGGCCCGGTGGTTGCGCACGGGGATCCCGAGGCCCGTCCCGGGCTGGGTCGCGGCCATTTCGTAGTTGGCCATGGTCCACGGCACGTTCAGCATGTCGCCGTTGGCCTCCAGATGGTGGAACCAGACGGTCGCCACGGTGCGCGACACCCCGCCCGCGCCGCACCCGCCGGTGTCCTTCTGGCAGCCGCCCATGACGTAGATCCAGTCCCCGACGACGACCACCGCGTGCCCCAGCACGGCATACGGCAGGTTGCGCAGGTTCGCGGGATTCTTCGACCAGAAGGTCAGCGCCCCGCCGCCCGGCTCCGAGGGGTCCACCGCGTAGGACGACTGGTGGGCCAGGGTGATCCCGGCGCGCGCGCCCGGCCCCTGCGGGTACACCGTCACGCCGTACAGCACGCCGTCCATGAAGTCGTCCGCCAGGTTCCACGTCCGGGTCAGCGCTGCCGCACGCCCCGCGAGGAGCAGGAGGACCGCCGCGCCGGCCGCGAATCTCCACGGAGGCCGCCGCGTCACGGCGCCTCCTCGTCCACGTGCATGAACCGGCCGCGGAACACCTTCGCCGACAGCTCGCCCTTGACCGTTCCGCCCAGCAGGTAGACGAAGTCCTTCCAGCCCACCGCGGCGGTGAGCTGGGGCATGACCGCCCCGCCCTGCACCACGGCCCAGGGCGTCAGCTCCCCGCGCTTCGCGTCGAACCGGGCCGACACCACCGAGTCGAGGAGGAACCAGAGCGCGTCCTGTCCCCCGAAGCAGTACAGGGCGTCCTCCCACGCGACCGCCGCCGCCTGGTTGCGGCCGAACCCCAGCCACGCGCCCGGGAGCTTGGAGGAGGCGAGGTACCAGGTCGGGACCGACCCGTCCGGGAACACGGGACCGACGTAGACCGTGGGCATCACCAGGGTCTTGCCTTCGCCCGGGCTCTGGCCGCCGATCAGGACCAGGTAATGGTCCACGGCCAGCAGCGCCGCGTGCGCGACCGGCGCCGGCAGGGGCGAGACCGGCGTCCACGGACCGAGGCGGCCGTCGGCGCCCGGCGCCGCCACGGCGACCGTGTTGCGGTAGCCCCCGGTTCCCATTCCCCCGGCCACGTAGAGCCGGCCGCCGATCGCGGCCAACCCGTGCCCGTAGACGGCCTCGGGCAGGAGCCCGGCCCGGGTCCAGGCCCGGACCGCACCGTCCGCCGCGGGCCGCGCCG
>CAYNUZ010000320.1:0-2927 GCA_964400385.1 uncultured bacterium
TCGCCGCACCGTGGACCCCGCATCGTGGACCCCGCACCGCAGGGGCGGTCCGCTGACGCGAACCGCGCCCGCGGGGTAGGTTAAATGACTCCATCCGATCCCTCTTCACGCGCAACTTCTCCCTGAGCGCTTCATGCCCGGCCCCACAGACGCAAAACCCCTCGGCGACCACCTCGAGATCAAGGACTCCCGCACCGGCAAGTCGTACACCGTCCCGATCGCCGACGACACGATCTACCTCGGACAGGCGGGCCCGGCGCAGCGTACGCAGCAGGCTGCCGTACCGGCGGCGCGGGACGGTCGCGAGCAGCCGGTACTCTTCCCCGCTGCCCAGGGCCAGGTCGTGCGGATCCACCTTGAGCCGGGGCGCCACCGCGACGGCCGCGGGATGGACCGGGACGGCCCCCGGAACGATCACGAGCTGGACGCCCGACTCCCCGGCCAGGTGGCCCGCGTCCCGGACCAGCCCGTCGCTGATGTCGCACATCGAGGAGGTATGGGCGGCCAGCGCCCGGCCGGCGAGCAGGCTGGGGGCCGGCGCCAGATGGGCCGCGATGGCCCGGCGCGCATCCGGTCCACGCAATCCGCGCTGCAAGCAGATCAGTCCCGCGAGCGATCCGCCGAGTGAACCGGTCACGACCACGAGGTCCCCCGGCCGTGCACCGGCCCGCCCGACCAGCCGCCGGGGGGCCTCCCCCAGCATCGAGACATGGATCGCGATGTGCGGGCCGGACGAGATGTTGCCACCCGCAATCGCAAAGCCATATCGCTTCCCCGAATCAAGAAATCCCCTGTAGAGATCGCGGATCCAGGCCACCGGCGTTGCTCCCGGCAGCTCGAGGGAGATGAGGGCGGCCGTCGGCGTGCCGCCGGCCGCCGCGACGTCGGACACGTTCGCGCAGAGCGCCTTCCACCCGACCTGCCGCGGGGTCATCCACCTCCGCCGGAAGTGGACGTCCTCCACGAACGCATCGGTCTTGAGCAGCGTCCGGTCGGTGGTCCGGATCGTGGCGCAATCATCGCCGATGCCGCGGAGCAGGGCCGGATTCCGCCGCTGCCCCCTGGTCCACTCCCGGATCCGCCCGATCAGGCCGAACTCCCCGATCCGGGCGACGGTGGTCACTTCTTGTGCCTCTTCGCCTTGTCCTCGAACTGGCGGACCGCCTCGTAGTCGGCGGGGCTGCCCTCCTTCTCGAACTCCTTCAGGAGTTCCTTCTGGCGGCCCGAGAGCTTGCGGGGCAGCTCGACCTTCACCATGACGATCAGGTCACCGCGGCCCCGGTGCTCCACGCTCGGCAGCCCCATGCCGCGCATGCGCAGCTCCTGCCCGGCCTGGGTGGCCGGCGGGATCTTGAGCTTGGCGGTTCCGTTGAGGCTGGGCACGTCCACGTCGCCCCCGGTCGCCGCCAGCGTGAAGGGGATGGGCAGGACCAGGTGGAGGTCCGCGCCCTCGCGCGCGAAGAGCTCGTGCGGCCGCACGTGGATCATGAGGTAGAGGTCGCCGCGCGGCGCCCCGGGGTCGCCCGGTTCCCCCTCGCCCGCCAGCCGGACGCGCATGCCGGAGTCCACCCCGGCCGGCACGTTCACGTTGAGGTTCCGCTCGATCTTGACCAGCCCCGCGCCGCGGCACGTGGTGCACGGGGAGTCCACGATCGTCCCCTTGCCCCGGCACTTGGAGCAGGTGCGGCTGACCGCGAAGAACCCGTGGCTGACGTGGACCTGCCCGCGGCCCTTGCACGTGTCGCAGGTGTGCGGCTTGGTCCCGGCCTTCGCGCCCGAGCCCTCGCACGTGGAACACCGCTCCATCCGCGAGAACGTGATCTTGCGCTCGCCGCCGGCGGCGGCTTCCTCGAGGGAAAGGTCAAGCTGGTACTGGAGGTCGTCGCCGGGCTGCCGCGAGGACCGGCCCCGGCCGCCGCCGCCGAACAGGCCGCCCAGCAGGTCCTCGAAGGCCCCGCCCATGTCCTCGAACCCGCCCCCGGCCTGGAACCCGCCGAACCCGCCGGCGCCCGGGCCCCCGGGCTGCGTGGCGGCATGGCCGAACTGGTCGTACGCGCGGCGCTTCCCGGCGTCGGAGAGGACCTCGTTGGCCTCGTTGAGCTCCTTGAACTTCTCCTCGGTGGACTTGTCGCCGGGATTCATGTCGGGGTGGTACTTCTTGGCCAGGGTCCGGTAGGCCTTCTTGATGTCGTCGTCGGAGGCGTTCTTCCCCACCCCGAGGACGTCGTAGTAGTCGCGCTTGGCCATGAGCTCAGCCCCCCTTCACCGGCGGACGGCGTCCGGCCGTCAGCTCGCGGGCTTGGCGTCCCCTTCGGCCTTGAACTCGGCGTCCACCACGCCCGGGCCTCCCGCGGGTTTCTCCCCCCCGGCCTCGCCCTCGGCGCCCGCGGGCTTGCCCGCCTTGGCGTACATCGCCTCGCCCAGCTTCATCGAGGCCTTGCCCAGCGCTTCGCTCGACTTCCTGATCCGCGCCGTGTCGCCGGACTTGATGGCTTCCTTGAGGTCGTTGTTGGCGTCCTCGATCCCCTTGCGGGTCTCGGCGTCCACCTTCTCCCCGTGCTCGGCCAGCGCCCGCTCGGTGGCGTAGACCAGCGCGTCGGCCTGGTTCTTGGTCTCGATCTCCTCGCGCTTCTTCTTGTCCTCGTCCGCGTGGGAGGTGGCGTCGCTGACCATCTTGTCGATCTCCTCGCGGGACAGCCCCGAGGAGGCCTTGATGGTCATGCGCTGCTCCTTGCCGGTCGCCATGTCCTTGGCGTTCACGTGCACGATGCCGTTCGCGTCGATGTCGAACGTCACCTCGATCTGCGGCACGCCGCGCGGCGCCGGCGGCAGCCCCGCCAGGTCGAACCGCGCCAGCGACACGTTGTCGGACGACATCTCGCGCTCGCCCTGGAGCACGTGGACGGTGACCGCGGGCTGGTTGTCCG
>CAYNUZ010000321.1:0-2923 GCA_964400385.1 uncultured bacterium
CAGCCCTCGGTGCGGAACATATTGCCTTCCAGAAGCGTGTAGTCGGCGGCTGGACTAGTGAGCGTGAATGCAAGCGCCGTTAAGGAGGCGAGACGGACGGAGATCATGCTCGGATTGAGGCAGGAAGCGCGGAGAGCTTCAAGCCTGATGACTTAGTGAAACTAAGTGTTCAATCATCTCGCGAACGCTTGGGACTCACAGTCCCGCCCCTGCCGTACGCCCCAAAGGCAGCTATTGGTATCGGTAAGCGGACATTGGGCAACCCTCGCCAGTGTGCCGCGCCACAGGGGGCCGCAGCAAGGCCCTCGGCCTTATCGCGCGTCCGGGCGCCGACGGACGGCGCGAGCGGCGGCGTGGCCGATAGCCTTCGATGAGGCGAAGGCAGCATTCCGGGCGGGCGTGGGAGCGGGCGCCGGGTCGGCCACGCTCAGCTCGGCACCGCGAAGCCGTCTTTATTGACGCGCCAGAAGTGGACGATCATGAAGGCGGAGGCGGCGAGCGGCAGGGCGATGCAGTGCAGGACGTAGAACCGCAGCAGGGTGGCCTGGCCCACGAAATGCCCGCCCAGCGTGATGAACCGCGCATCGTTGTCCGCGCTGGTGATCGTGAACGGCCCTTCCGCCCCCATCAGGGGCGTCGCGGCCGCCATGTTGGTGCCCACGGTGATGGCCCAGATCGCGAGCTGGTCCCACGGCAGCAGGTACCCGCTGAAGCTCAGGATCAGCGTCAGGGTCAGCAGGATCACGCCCACCACCCAGTTGAACTCCCGCGGCGGCTTGTACGAGGCGGTCAGGAAGACGCGGGCCATGTGGCCGATCACGAAGAACACCATGAGGTGCGCGCTCCACCGGTGGAGGTTGCGCAGGAACATCCCCAGCGTCACGGCGAATTCCAGGTCCTTCATGTCGTTGTACGCGGCCTCGACCGTGGGCCGGTAGTAGAACATCAGGAGGACGCCGGTCACCGTCAGGACGATGAAGAAGAAGAAGGTGAGGCCCCCGAGGCAGAAGGTGTGGGTGAGCCGGGCCGTGATCCGCGGGATGCGGACCGGGTGCAGGTGGAGCCAGACGTTCTTGAAGATGCGGTCCAGCCGGGTCCGCGGAGTGTCGGAAAAGTCGTGGCGGAAGATGGACGTCCAGACCTGGGACGTCTTGACCTGGTTCTTGATCTCCGCCAGCTTCTGCTTCTGCGCCTCGCTCAACATGGTGCCGCTCCTCCCCCGCTCACGAAACCTTGATGTAGTACGGGGGATTCAGCCGCAGCTTGTCGTTCGTCGTGGACAGGAGCACCCCGACGCCCTTGTCCACGTTGATCACGCCCTCGTCGTCCAGCCACACCTTGCACCGGTACATGGGCCGCGGCGCCGGGCCCGCGATCACCTCGGCCTTGATGTTGTAGTTGCTGCCGTGGCACGGGCACCGGAAGCGGTGCTCGTTGCTGAACCACCGCGGCGTGCACCCCAGGTGCGTGCACCGCGCCCAGACCGCGTAGATGCCGTGGTCGTCGCGGATCAGCCAGGTGCGGAAGTCCTTCAGCCACTTCTCCGACACCGTGTTGGGCGTGGGATAGTCGGACGGCTTGCCGGCCTTGAACAGGGAGGCCGGCTCGTACAGGACGTTCGGGAAGAGGTACCGGTTCAGGACGCCCGCGAACCCCGCGCCGAACGCGGCCACCAGCCCCCACCCCACGTTCACGATGAACTTGCGCCGGGTGACCCTCTGCTCGAAGGACTCCGGGGCGGTCCCGCCGGCGGCGGGAAGCGGTGCGGACGGGTCGGCCATCAGCTCACCAGCCCGGCAGCTCTTTGGCGGTCTCGGCCTCGGGCGTCCGGTCCTCGAAGAGCACCTTGTACCGGTCCGGGTACTTCGCCTTGAACTGGGTCAGGAGGTCCAGCCGGTGCGCCTTCCACTCGGCCTTGTGCTTGACCTTCCGCTGCTGCGAGTCGTAGCTCAGGAACTCGTAGATCTCCTTCCCCTTCTTGATCGTGCACCCGGGCTTCGTCATCATCCGCTTCACGTACCGCTTCCACGCGGCGTCCTCCCAGATCTGGGAGTTGATCGGCCGGTTGATCACGTGGCACTGGTTGCACTGCGTCGCGAAGGTCTTGTACTTGGCCTGCATCTCGGCCGGGTAGGCGGACACGTCGATCGTGTCGGGCCCCAGGTCGTTGGGAAACGGCTCTTTCTGGGCCTTTTCCTTCTCGGTCATGGCCATCGCGCCGCCCACCGCCAGCGCCACGACCGCCGCCGCCAGCACCCCCAGGAATCCCGCCGCCATGCCCTTGCGCATTCGAGGCCTCCTTGCACCGCCGGATGAAATCCGGCCGCGAATATCGGACTAATCTAGTGGGGTTACCCCGGGCTGTCAAGCCGCGCCGCGGGCCGGAACCGCGGCCCTCTATATAAGGAAGACCGGCGGCGGGTCAGGACAGGGCGTCCCCGTGGGGGGGCGAGAAATGCTCCCGCACGTAGGCGATTTCCGCCTTCCGGGAGGCCAGCCGGCCGTCCAGCCGCTCGTCCAGGAGCGCCGCCAGGATCCGCTTGAGGCCCGGCCCCTCGGCGAACCCCATCGCGAGCAGGTCATCGCCCCCGAGCTCGGGCTGGAGCTTCCGGCCGCGCCGCAGGTAGGTCACGAGGCGCTCCCGCGCCGCCGGATCGGGCAGGAGGACGAGCACCGCGAGGACCACTTCCAGCGGCAGCGTGCGGACCGCGGCATTGAGCCCGCTGAGCCGCTCCGCCGTTCCCGCCAGCTGCACCAGCTCCGCCAGCCGCGGCACGGCGAGGACCGCGTCGCGCGCGCCGCCGGTCAGGTTCAGCCGCCGCACGAGCGCCTCGAGCGCCTCGACCAGCGCCTCGCGGACCAGGAGCATGAGCCCCACCACCGCGGGGTCCCACTCCGGGCCGCGCCCGACCAGCGCGACCAG
>CAYNUZ010000322.1:0-2912 GCA_964400385.1 uncultured bacterium
CTGTACCGGGAGCAGGGGGGGCGCGCGGCGGCCACGCCGGTCGACCTGGTGGCGGTGCCGTACGCGCTGTGGGCGAACCGGGCGGCCGGGCCGATGACGGTCTGGATCGGCGGCGCGGCATGACGCCCACGCCCGAGGTCTTCACCGTGCACGACGAGACCATCCGGCCGGCCGAGCTGCGGATGTACCGCATCGTGCTGGTGGCGGGCGGCTGCATCAACCTCGTCTTCTGGGCGATGCACCGGCTGGTCAGCCCGGCCGGGATGGACCCGCTCTGGCAGCGCCTCATCCTCTCCGCGGCGTGCCTCGGGGTCGCCGGCGCGACGTGGCGCTCCGCCTGGATGCGCGCCAACCTGCTGGGGCCGGTCTACGCGATCTTCTACTTCGGGACGCTCTGGTGGTTCCACCGCGTGGCGGCGAGCGGGCTCCGGCCCGAGTACGCCGTCGGGATGCTGATCGCCCCGGCCATCGTCAGCCTCGGCTTCCACCGGGGGTCGCACCACCTCGCCTACACGGTGATCGCCATGATCGACGCCCTGCTGGAGGTGAGCGCGGTCCCGGCCCCCGGGGTCAACCCGTGGCACGTGCTGCTGTGCCTGGGGACGATGCTGGGGCTCATGCACGTGCTGATCCGCACCCGGTTGCGCGCGTACGACGACCTGCTGGCCAGCGAGGACCTCCGGCAGGTACTCATCGACCAGACGACGGACGCGCTGGTCCTGGTGGATCCCATCAGCCGCGAGGCGCTGGAGTGCAACGGGCGCGCCCGGACCATGTTCGAGGTGCCCCCGGGCGGCGACATCCGGCCGCTCGCGACCGTGGTCTTCTGCGAGGCGGAGCTGCGCGCCACCGACATCGTCACCGTGATGAACGAGATCAGCGACCGCGGGACGTACCGCCGCGAACGCCGGTACGTCACCCCGGGCGGGCACGCGTTCGACGGGGACCTCGCGATCACCGCGGTCCGGCTCGGCCGCCGCCGCGTCTGGCTCATGCGGGTGGCCGACGAGTCCGACCGCCACCGGCCGGGCGGCCTTTCCGCCGGGGCATGACGCTCCCCGCCGACTACGCCGGGCGGGTCTACGCGGGGGTCCTCGGGAAGGTCGTCGGCGTCTACCTCGGCCGGCCGTTCGAGCAGTGGCTGTGGAAGGACATCGAGGCGAAGCTGGGCCCGGTCACCGGGTACGTCCACGAGCGCCTGAAGGTCCCGCTGGTCGTCGCCGACGACGACATTTCCGGCACGTTCACCTTCCTGCGCGCGCTGGAGGACCACGGGTATCCGCGGGACCTCACGCCGGAGCAGGTGGGACGGACCTGGCTCAACTACCTCATCGAGGAGCGGACCGTGCTCTGGTGGGGCGGGATGGGGAACTCGACCGAGCATACGGCGTACCTGCGCCTCAAGGCGGGGATCCCCGCGCCGCGGTCGGGGTCCATCGCCCTCAACGGGCGGGTCGTGGCGGAGCAGATCGGGGCCCAGATCTTCATTGACGGGTGGGGGATGGTGGCGCCTGGCGACCCTGAATTCGCCGCCGACCTGGCCCGGCGCGCCGCCTCGGTCTCGCACGACGGGGAGGCCGTCTACGGGGCGCAGGTGGTGGCGGCGATGGAGGCGGCGGCCTTCGGGGAGGCCGACCTGGACCGGCTGCTTGACACCGGCGTCGCCCGCATCCCGAAGGATTCCCTGATCGCCAGGATGATCGCCGAGATCCGGGAGTGGCGGCGGGTGGATCCCGACTGGCGCCGCACCCGGGAGCGCATCGAGGCGAAGTACAACTACGCGACGTACGGCGGGGGCTGCCACATGGTGCCCAACCACGCCCTCATCATCCTGGCGCTGGTCTGGGGCGGCGGCGACTTCGACCGTTCCATGCAGATCGTGAACACGAGCGGGTGGGACACCGACTGCAATGCGGGCAACGTGGGGTGCCTGCTCGGGATCCGCGGCGGGCTCGCGGCGTTCGCGGGCGGCACCGACTGGCGCGGGCCGGTGATGGACCGGATCATCCTGCCCACCGCGGACGGCGGGCGGGCGCTCACGGACGCGCTGGCGGAAGCGGGCCGGATCGTCCGCGCCGGGCATGCGCTGGCGGGCACGGCGTGGCAGCCGCCCAAGGGCGGTGCGCGCTTCCATTTCTCCCAGCCGGGCGCGGTGCAGGGATTCGGGCCGGAGGCGGACGGCCCGGCCGGCTGCCGCGTGGAGAACACGGCGCGCGGGGGCGGGCGCGCCCTGTCCATCCTCGCGACGGGTGATGCCAGGATCGGCCGCGACGTCTTCCTGCCGGTGGAGACCATCCGGTTCGGGGGATACGGGGTCGTGGCTTCCCCCGCGATCCACCCGGGCCAGACGATCCGCGCGGCGGTCGCGGCGGACGCGGGGAATGCCGGCGCGATCGGGGTCCGCCTGTACGCGCGGGCGTACGGCGCCGACTATGTCCTGACGGACCAGGAGGGTCCCGCGACGGAGCTGGCGCCGGGGGGGAAGGCGGAACTGGCGTGGAAGGTTCCCCCGACCGGCGGCGCGCCGATCGCCAGGATCGGCCTCGGGGTCACGGGGCCGGGGACCCTCCACCTCGACCGGCTGGACTGGGACGGCGCGCCGGACGCGGCGCTCGGCGCGCCCGCGTGGCGCGGTGAGGCGTGGAAGCGGGCCTGGGTGAACGCGGCCTCGGACCTCGCCGGCTGGGGCGGGCCCGGGGATTTCCGCGTGATCCAGAACCGCGGCCGGGGCCTGGCGATCCAGGGGTCGCGCGAGTGGACGGACTACACCGTGGCGGCCACCGTCGTCCCGCACCTGGCGGCGGCGTTCGGGGTCGCGGTGCGGGTGCAGGGGCTGGGGCGGTACCGCCCCGCGGCCCGCCCCCGCCACGGCCGGGGGGACCCGGTCCGGCGGCTGGCCGGCCCCCGGACCC
>CAYNUZ010000323.1:0-2893 GCA_964400385.1 uncultured bacterium
CGCGAGCGCGGGGTACAGGCTGCGCCCCAGGGCGCACAGGTCGTGGAGCGCCGGGGGCATGTCGAGCGGGTAGTGGACCTCCAGCATCCCGGCCGCGGTGCCGGAGGCGCCGGCGCCGGGGGCGTCGCGCGTCAGCACGAGGACGCGCAGGCCGCGCCGTGCCAGTTCGCGGGCGAGCGTGAGTCCCACGACGCCCGCGCCGATGATGAGGACGTCGGGGTCAGCCATGGCAGGAATCCCGGGGAATAGTATAGTTGAAGGGGATGTTCATCATGCGGCCGTTCCTGCTGTCCCTCCTGCTGCTCGTCGCCTCCGCCTCCCGCGCCGCGACCCTCGAGGAGGCCGCCCGGCTCGAGGCCGACGGCCACCTCCCGGAGGCGCGCGCCGCGCTCGAGGCGTTCTGGAAGGAGCATCCCGGGGACCCGGCGGGCCGGGTCCGGCTGGCGCACGTCCTGATTTCGGCGGGCGACGCCGCGGCCGCCGAGCCGCTGGTGAAGGAGGGCCTGGCGAAGGCGCCGCACGACCCCGGGCTGCTCAACGAGCTGGGCCGGCTGCGGTTCAACCAGGGGAAATATCCCGAGGCGGAGGGGCTCTTCGAGGGCGCCGCGGCCTCCGACACCGGGTTCATCGACGCGATTTACAACGTGGGTATCGCGCGGCAGCAGGCGGGGCACATCGGGCCGGCCCGTGAGGCGTTCCAGCGGGCGCTGGCGATCAACCCCTCCTTCCTGCGCGGGCTGAACGCGCTGGGCGTGCTCGAGGCGCGCGAAAAGGCCTACCCGGCGGCGCTGGACTGGCTGCACCGGGCGGAGGCGCTCAACGCGCGCGAATTCGACACCCTGTACAACCTCGGGCTGGTGCTGGGGGAGATGGACCGGCACGAGGAATCCGCGGCGTACTTCGCCCGGGCCTTCGCGGTCCGGCCGGCGAGCGCGGAAGCGCGGAACAACTACGGGCGTGCGCTGGTCCGGCTCAAGCGGTATCCGGAGGCCGAGGCGGCGCTCAAGGAGGCCGCGGCCCTCGCGCCCACGCTGGCGGAGCCGGTCTTCAACCTCGGGGTCGCCGCCGAGGAGCAGAAGCGGGCCGCCGAGGCGGAGGCCGCGTACCGGCGCACGGTCGAGCTGGACCCGAAGTTCGGGGAGGCGTGGTTCCGGCTGGGCAACCTGATGCTGGGCAAGGCGCAGGAGGGCAACGCGGCGGCCGGGATGGCGGGCCCGGGGGCGGCGGCCAAGGCGGCTGGCGCGGCCAGCATGGAAGCGGCCCGCGTGGCGTACGCAAAGGCCGTCGCGGTCAACCCGGAGTACACCGAGGCCCGGTACAACCTGACCCTGACGCTCCTCCAGATGCGCCGGCTGGACGAGGCTGCGGCGCAGGCGCGGATCCTGGTCAAGGCCGCCCCGGACTCCCCCCAGAACCAGTTCCTGGCCGGGACGGTGGCCTCGCAGCGCGGGGATGTCGAGCCGGCCGAGAAGGCGTTCAAGGCTTCCCTGCGGCTGGATCCCAAGTGCCGCGATTGCGCGCTGCGGCTGGCCAACCTGCAGTTCCAGGCGGGCCGGCTCGCGGCGGCGGCGCGGACGTACCACGACCTGCTCGTCCAGGACCCGTCGAATCTCGAGGCCCACTACCTGCGCGGGCTGGTGCTCTTCCGGCAGGGCGAGCTCAAGGACGCCCGGCAGGAGATGCTCGACACCATCGGGTTGAAGCCCGACCACCTGGACGCGCTCAACCAGGCGGCGATCATCAGCCTGCGGCTGCGGGACGCGAAGGGCGCGGCGATGTTCATCGGGCGGGCCGTGGACGCGGACCCCGGGTATCTGGCGGCATTCCGCACCGCGGAGTCCATGTACGCGCAGGCCGGCGACATCCAGATCACCGGGTCGCCCCGGACCATCAAGCTGCTCTCGAGCTACGTCATCGGCTTCCGGCAGTTCTTCAAGAACGAGGCGGCGGCCCGGAAGGCCTTCAAGGCGATGATCGAGACCGAGCCGGCCTGCACGATCGGCTGGCTCAAGCTGGGCGTCCTGGAAGTCGTGAACAACCACAACCGCGAGGGGCTGGCCGACCTGGCGGAGGCGGAGAAGCGGGCGCCCGCGGATCCGGAGTTGTACTACGCCGTGGGGACCGCGTACTACAACCTGGGGGAGCACGATCCGCGGGGGGAGAAGTCCCCCCACTTCCGGGAGTCGTACGAGTACTTCGCGAAGGCCGTGAAGGCCTCGCCCGCGTATCCGGACGCCTGGTGGGGGATGGGGAGCGCCCAGTACCGGATGGGCTCGTACGACGCCGCGCGCCGGAGCCTCGAGCAGTGCCTCAAGCTCAACCCGTTCTTCGGCGAGGGCTACAACACGCTGGGGAGCGTGGCGGTGCGGCAGGCGGAACTGGCGACCGATCCCGCGCAGCGCGCCGGATTCCTGAACGAGGCCCAGCAGGCGTACCAGCAGTCCCTGCGCGCGAACCCCAACACCGAAACCTCCCACTACAACCTGGCCGTGGTCTATGACCAGGCGAAGAAGTACAAGGAGGCGGAGGAGGAGTACCTGACCGCGCTGCGGCTCAACCCCCGGTTCTGCGTCGCGCGGTACCGGCTGGCCCGGATGTACGCCTCGCGGCAGGGCTGGTTCGACAAGGGGCGGGCCGAGGAGGCCTTCAAGCAGGTGGTGGCGTGCGAGCCGGGCAACTGCGAGTACCTGTACGATTACGGGGCATTCTTCTTCAATTCCCGCCAGTTCGAGAAGGCCCGCGAGCAGTGGCGCCTGTGCGCGCAGCAGTGCCCGGAGTACAAGCCGGCGCGGGACGGGCTCGAACGGCTGATCGAGAAGGGGTACTGAGGTGAGGACGACGCGGCGCCCCGTCCGCCCCCGGAAGGCCGCCCGGGCGCGCGCCCGCCGCCCCG
>CAYNUZ010000324.1:0-2866 GCA_964400385.1 uncultured bacterium
TCCCCCGCCGCGCGGCCGCCGGAACCCGGCGCTGAAGCTCACGTCCAGCCCCGGGCCGTGCACCAGGACCGCGCCGCCGGTGGGCCGGCGGACCGATTCGATCCCCGCCCGGTCGAGCGCGACGGGGGCGCCCGCCGGCAGGCGGGAGGACCGGCCGAAGGAAATGGCCGGGCGGGCCCAGGAGAAGACGCGGGCCAGCCGCTCCGGCCCGGCGGGGTCCGCCAGGGCCTCGATCATGTGCACGTCGGCGGCCATGCAGGCGGCGGCGGAAGCGGGCGGGACGATCGGAAAGGATTCCAGGGCCGGCAACACGGAAGACCGGCCTTGACTACCGCAAGCGCCACCGAAGGTGGCGACGATGATTCATGGGTGCCCTACCTTTGCGGCAACGAGCCTCGCTCGTTAGAAGATGTTCCCGATGTTGAAGTGGAGTTTCCCGTGCCCGGGCGGGTCGTATTCCTTCGTGAGCCCCCACCCGTAGTCGAGCCGGATCACGATGATCGTGCCGGGGACCGTCAGCCGGATCCCGAACCCGACGCTGGTGGCCAGCGGCCGGGGCCGCTGCCGCTGGTCGAGCGGTTCGGGGCCCGCCGGCGGCACGTCGTCCAGGCTGCGCGCCCGGCCGAGGAGCTGGTTGAGGGTATGGTCGCGCGTCCAGGCGTTGCCGATGTCGTAGAACGGCGCCGCGAACGTGAGCACGCGCGGGATGACCGGCCACTTGAGCTCCGCGTTGAACTGCGCCATGGACACGCCGCCGACCGGGCTGTACGGCGGCAGGGGGTCCTTGGGGCCCAGCTCCCGCTCTCCGTACCCGCGGATCGTGTCGGTGCCGCCGAGGAAGAACTTCTCGAAGATTGGGACGTCCTGTCCCCCGAACCCCCAGGCGCGCCCGACCCGGGAGTGCAGCGCCAGCGACGGGGTGATCACGATGAGCTTGACCGGCGACGGCACGAAGACGGACGCGTCGTACTGCACCTTGTAGAACTTCGTGTCCCCGCCCAGGAACTTGACGTCGTTGGTCGGCCCGCCGGCCACCTGGCCGAACCACTTGTGCGTCCAGCCGCGGAGCGGGTCGAAGATGCTGTCCCGCGTGTCGTAGGTGATGGACAGGTTCGGGCTGCTGGTGGCCTGCGGCTTGTCCGTCGAGCCGGGAGGCAGGTCCTTCGCGTTGATGGCCCCGTCCCCGTTCGCGTCGTACGTCGCCTTGACGGTGTTGATCTCGTACTTGTACCCGAGGTCGGCGCGCCAGTCCTCGCCGAACCGGTGCCCGAACGTCACCGAGCCGCCGGTCGAGTGCTGCGAAAACGTGTTGGGCAGGTCGCGGTTGGTGTCCCAGAACCCCAGCCCGAGCGAGATGGGCGAGTCGAGGAAGTACGGGTCGAAATAGTCGAGCGAGAGGTTCCGCCGCTTCTGCCCGATTTCCCACTCCGCGCTGACCCGGATGCCCAGCCCGAAGAGGTTGGCCTTGGTGAGCTGGAGGAAGCCGACCAGGCCGTACTGCGAGGAGTAGCCGCCGCCCAGGCTGATCGTCCCGGTCTGCCGCTCCTTCACCTCGAAGATGAGGTTCTCGCGCCCCGCCTTGAGGCTGGGCTCGGTATAGACCTTCACGTCCTCGAAGAAGCCCAGGTTGTACACCCGCTCCTGGCACTTGCGGATCTTCACGGTGTCAAACTGGGCCCCCGCCTTGAGGATCGGCTCGATCTCGCGCATGATCACCTTTTCCCGCGTCTCCTCGTTGCCCCGCAGCAGGATCCGGTCGATGAAGGCGATGCTCCCCTCGCGCACGTGCACGGTGACATCCGCCTGCGCCTTCGCGTCGTCATAGGTGTATTCCGGGACGACGTTGGCGTAGATGTAGCCCCGGGTGGTGTACCCCTCGCGGATGGCCGCCAGCCCGTCATCGAGCTTTTTCTGCGACAGCTTCGCACCCGGGGCGAGGTCGATCCGCTCGTTCAGCTCCTTCTCGGTGAACAGGTGGGGGCCGTCGTAGGTGACGGCGCGCAGGGTGTACGACAGCCCCTCGGTCAGGGTGTACGTGATGTCCACCTTGCGGTCCTTGTCCTTGTCGCCCGGCGGGGCGGCGGCCACCTTCCCGTTCTTGTCGGGCTTGGCCGGCTCCACGTACACGGTCGTGGTCACACCCACGACCCGGGCCTTCAGGTACCCCTCGTTGTGGTAGAACTCCGCGAGCCGCTCCCGGTCCTTGTCCACCTCGTCGCGCAGGAACAGCCCGCTCTGGAAGAAGAACGCCGGTTCCTTGTTCTTGAGGACCTTCTTGAGGGGGCCGTCGGAGAAGGCCTTGTTGCCGACGAAGGCGATCTTGTGGATGTGGACCTTGGGGCCCTCCTGCACGGAGAGCACGAGGTCCATCTTCCCCTTGTCCTTCTCCGCCTGGACCAGCTCGCTCTTGACGACCACGTCGGGGTAGCCCTTCTCGAGGTAGACGTCCCGGATCTTGCCCTCCGTCTCCTTGACCTGGACGGGGTCGACGTAGTCCCCCTCCTTCACCGTGACCTTCTCCTTGAACTCCTTGTCCCCCAGCTCCTTGATCCCGATGTTCTTGACCTCGCGGATGATCGGCCGCTCCTTGACGATGAACGTCACCCGGTAGCCGCCGGCCATGGGCGAGACGTCCACCGTGACGTCGTCGAACCGGTTCATGCTCCAGATCTCCTTCAGGTCCTCCCGGAGGGTGTCCCGCGTGAGGTTCGCCCCGATCCGGGTGCTGAGCCGGGCCGAGATGTCGGACGGCTTCACGTTGATCGTGCCCTCGATGAGGATGGCCTGCACCGCCAGCGCGCCGGACTGGAACGCGGTCTCGGTCGGCGTCGCGCCGGCGGCGGCGGTCCGCACCGGGGCGCCGGCG
>CAYNUZ010000325.1:0-2860 GCA_964400385.1 uncultured bacterium
GCGGCCGACACAACGTCTGCGGACACCGCACCCCGCCTCTCGCGCCTGCGCGTCCCCGGGCCAGGACCCGTCCGGACGATGGTGCCAAGGTCCGGGGGTTGGTTCGCTTCCGCGCCGGGCGGGGGCGGGGGCGGATAGAATGGGGGACGGTGAGGATCTACGACATCACGCTCGCGCTGCACCCGGGGATCCCGGTGTATCCCGGCAACCCGGCGTTCCGGTTCGACCCGGTGAGCCGGATCGCGCAGGGCGGGTCGTCCAACGGGTCGCTGGTCACGATGGGCACCCACACCGGCACGCACGTGGACGCCCCGCTTCATATCTATGACGGGAAGGGCGGGGTGGAGACCCTGCCGCTGGACCACCTGGTGGGGCCCGCCCGCGTCGTGCACACCGGGGTGGACGGGCGGCACGTGGAGGCGCGCGATCTGGAGGGGCGGGACTGGGCCGGCGTGGAGCGCGTGCTGCTGCGGACCGCCAACTCGGACCGCTGGGCGGCAGCGACGGCGTTCGACCAGGCGTTCGTGGGGCTGGCGGGGGACGGCGCGGCCTTCCTCGCGGCGAGGAAGGTCAAGTTGGTGGGCGTGGATTACCTCTCCGTGGACCGGTTCCGCAGCGGCACGCACCCGGCGCACCACGCGCTGATTGACGCGGGGGTCACCATCCTCGAGGGAATCAACCTCGCCGCGGTCCCGGAGGGCGACTACCAGCTCTTCTGCGGGCCGCTGCTCATCCCCGGCTCCGACGGCGCCCCCGCCCGCGTGGTCCTGACCGCGCCCTGAGATCCCGCGCCCGCGCGGCGCGGGCGAACGCAATCCGGCGGCGAGGCCGCCTTTTTTCCCTTCATTGCGGCAGCGACAGCGTCCCCTTACAATGCGGCCAACGATGAAGCGCGCCGTCTCGTCGCCCTGCGCGTGGCTGGTGGCCGCCGTTCTCGTCCTGCGGCTGGCCGGGGTGATCGGGACACCCGCGACGGCGGCGCTCCTCGGGGTGGCCGCGGCCCAGCTCGCGGTGGACCGGTACCGCCGGGGCGGGTTCGCCACCGCGGCGTACGCCGCCGCCGGGTCCGGCGTCCGGCTCCAGGAGTCCCTCCAGGGCCTGACCCACGCCGACGACGCGCGGGCCGCCGCCCTCAAGTTCCTCTGCGTCGAGTTCGGCTTCCGGCGCGGCGCGATCTTCCTCCAGGAGCGCGTCGGGCGGCACGACGTCCTGCTGCCGGTGGCGGCGGAGGGGCTGGATCTCGCCGTCCTCCTGCCCCATGTCTACGAGCTGGACCGGGGGAAGGACGTCATCCCGCGCGCGGTCCTGGACCGGGCCAGCATCGTGATCCGCAACGCGGCGGACGACTGGCGGTGCGACCAGAAGCTGGTGGCGGCCGCGGGCCTGCGCGGGTACGTGGTGGTGCCGATGATCTCGGTGGACCGGGCCATCGGGGCGCTGCTCCTGGATGCCGGCGAGGCGGCGGCGACGGTAGGCCCCCGGCTGCCCGCGCTCGAGCAGGCCGTCCGGGCGGCCTCGGTGGCGCTGGAAAACGTGGCGCTCTACGAGCGGGTCCAGCAGCTGGCGATCATGGACGGGCTGACCGAGGTGTACAACCACCGGCACTTCCAGGAGACCCTGCGGCGGGAGCTGCAGCGGGCGGACCGGTACCCGCAGCCGATCATGCACTGCTCCGTGATCATGGTGGACGTGGACCACTTCAAGCGCGTGAACGACGCGCACGGCCACCCGGCCGGGGACGCGGTGCTCGTCCAGATCGCCCAGATCCTCAAGCGCATGGTCCGGAAGGTGGACACGGTGGCGCGGTACGGGGGCGAGGAGTTCGTCATCATCCTGCCCAGCACCCACAAGGAGGGCGCGCTGATCCTCGCCGGCCGGCTGCGGGAGGCCATCGAGGCCGCCGAGTTCGAGCACGAGGCGGGCAAGCCGCCCCTGCGGGTCACCGCCTCGCTGGGGGTGGCCACGTACGCCGAGGACGGCACGACCCACCGGGACATCGTGGCAGCGGCCGACGCCGGGCTCTACCAGGCCAAGCGCGAAGGCCGGAACTGCGTACGGTGCGTCAAGGCCACGGCCTCGGGGGAGCCCGCCGTCCCGGCCTGAGCGCGGGGGGAGGCACGGCGGAGTCCCTCACCCCCCGAGCCCCCGGCCGATCGGCATCGGCCCGCGGACGACCTCCCTGAAGGGAGAGGGGACCGAAGGATCAGCCCGCCAAGGCGCGTACGTGCTCGACGACCCCGGCGGCGAGGGCGTCGAGGTGGTAGCCGCCCTCCAGCAGGGAGACCAGCCGGCCGCCGCAGTGGCGGTCGGCCAGCCCGATCAGCGCCCGGGTGAGCGACCCGAAATCCTGCGCCTCGAGCTCCTGCAGCGCGAGCGGGTCGTCCTCGTGCGCGTCGAACCCGGCGGAGAGGAGCAGCGCCTCGGGCCGGAAGACGTCCAGGGCCGGCCCGATCTCGGTGGCGAGGGCCTGCGCGTAGGCATCGTAGGTGGACCCCGCGGGGAGCGCCACGTTGTGGGTCGTGCCCAGCCCCTCCTTCACCCCGGTCTCGTGCCGCGCGCCCGTGCCCGGGTAGAACATGGCGGCGGGATTGAGCGGGTTGGGGCCGAACTGGTGGATCGAGCAGAACCAGACCGAGGCGTCCCGGTAGAAGATGTCCTGCGTCCCGTTGCCGTGGTGGACGTCGAAGTCCACGATCGCCACCCGGTGCAGGCCGTGCGCCTGCTGGAGGTGGCGCGCGGCGATCGCGACGTTGTTGAAGAGGCAGAAGCCCTCGGCCCGCTCCGGGCCCGCGTGGTGGCCGGGCGGGCGCACCAGGCAGAACGCGCGGCGGGCGCGGCCGTCCAGCACCGCGTCGCCCGC
>CAYNUZ010000326.1:0-2848 GCA_964400385.1 uncultured bacterium
TGCGCGGACCCGGCGGCGGGGCGGTCCACCGCGCTCGCCGCCGCCCACCCCGGTTGCACGGCCGAGACCGATTGGCGGAAGGTCGTGGCGCGACCAGACGTCGGGCTGGTGATCGTGGCGACGCCGCATGACCAGCTCGCGCCGGTCGCCGCGGCCGCCGCCGGCGCCGGCAAGCACGTGCTGGTGGAAAAGCCCGGGGCCCGGACCCCGTCCGAGCTCGACCCCGTGGCCGCGGCCGCGGCCCGGACCGGGGCGCGGGTCCGGGTCGGCTTCAACCTCCGGTACCACCGGGCGTTCCGCCGGATGCGGGAGATCGTGGACGGCGGCGGGGTGGGCGACCTCCTGTTCCTCCGCGCCCGGTACGGGCACGGCGGGCGGGTGGGCTACGACCGGGAGTGGCGGGCCGATCCCGCGGTTTCGGGCGGCGGGGAGCTGATCGACCAGGGCGTCCACCTGATCGACCTCGCGCGGTGGTTCCTCGGGGACCTCCCGCGGGTGCAGGGATTCGCCCCGACGTATTATTGGAAGATGCCCGTGGACGACAACGCCTTCCTGCTCCTGCGTACCGCGGACGACCGCGCCGCCTGGCTGCATGCGAGCTGCACGGAGTGGAAGAACCTGTTTTCGTTCGAGTTGTACGGCCGGACGGGCAAGCTGGCGGTGGACGGGCTGGGCGGCAGCTACGGCCCGGAGCGGCTGGCGTGGTACCGGATGAAGCCGGCCATGGGCCCCCCGGAGACGGAGCTCACCGACTACCCGGGCGAGGACGACTCCTGGGCGGTGGAGTTCGCGGAGTTCCTCGAGGACATCCGGCTGGACCGCCCGCCCGCGGCGGGGCTGGCCGAAGCCCGCGCCGCGCTGGCGGTGGTCGAGCAGGTCTACGCGGGGAGCGGGACCTCGCGGCAGGCGCCGGGGGCGCGCTCGTGATCATCGCGCGCAGCCCGCTGCGCATCACCCTGGGCGGCGGCGGCACCGACCTGCCCTCGTATTACCGGGAGCACGGCGGCTTCCTCGTGGCCGGGGCGATCGACAAGTACGTCTACGTCACGGTCCTCCGCCCGTTCGTGCCCGGGATCTTCCTCAAGTACTCGAAGCTGGAGCACGTCGAGCGGGTGGAGGACGTGCAGCACCCCATCATCCGCGAGGCGATCCGCATGCTGGAGTTCCGGACCCCGCAGCTCGAGATCACCACGCTCACCGACATCCCGGCGGGCACCGGGCTGGGGTCGTCGGGCAGCTTCACCACCGCGCTGCTCAAGGCGCTGCACGCCCACCGGCACCGGCTGCTGCACCCCGACGAGCTGGCGGAGCTGGCGTGCACGATCGAGCTGGACCGGCTGAAGGAGCCGGTGGGCAAGCAGGACCAGTACATCGCGGCCTACGGGGGGCTGACCGGGTTCACCTTCCACCCGGACGGCCGGGTGGAGGCGGAACGGCTCAAGGTGCCCCGGGAGACGCTCTTCGACCTCGAGGACAACCTGCTGCTGTTCTTCACCGGCTTCTCGCGCACCGCCGGGAGCATCCTCAAGGACCAGGACACGCGCACGGCGGGATCCGACCGGGAGATGCTCGCCAACCTGCACGCGGTCAAGGCCATGGGGCTGAAATCGCGCGCGGTGCTGGAGGCGGGCGACGCCGCCGGGTTCGGCGCACTCATGCACGAGCAGTGGGAGCTCAAGCGCCGCCGGTCCGCGGGCATGTCCAACCCGCGGATTGACGAGTGGTACGACCTGGGGCGGAAGGCCGGGGCGCTGGGGGGCAAGCTGGTCGGCGCCGGCGGCGGCGGCTTCCTCATGTTCTATGCCGGGGACCGCAACCGGCTGCGGCACGCGATGGCCGGCGCCGGCCTCGAGGAAGTCCGGTTCCGGTTCGACTTCGAAGGCACCAAGATCCTCGTCGGATGACCCTGCCCGTGGCCATCCTCGCCGGGGGGCTGGCCACCCGGCTGCGGCCCACCACCGAAAAGATCCCGAAAGCCCTGCTCGACGTGGCGGGAAAGCCGTTCGCCGCGCACCAGCTCGACCTGCTCGCGCGCGCCGGCGCGTCCCGGGTCGTCTTCTGCGTGGGGTATCTTGGTGGGATGGTGCAGGAGGCGCTGGGGAACGGGAGCCGGTGGGGGCTGGACGTGCGGTACGCGTTCGACGGGCCCGCGCTGCTCGGCACCGGCGGCGCGCTGCGGCGGGCGCTGCCGGAGCTGGGCGACCGCTTCCTGGTGCTGTACGGCGATTCCTACCTCGACTGCGATTACGGCGCGGTGGAGCGCGCGTTCCTGGGGTCCGGAAAGCCCGCGCTGATGACCGTGCTGGCGAACGACGGCCGGTGGGACACGAGCAACGTGGAGTTCGCGGGGGGGCGGATCGCGCGCTATGACAAGGCGGCGCGGACCCCCGCCATGCGCCACGTGGACTACGGGCTGGGCGCAGTGGCGGCGCCGGTGCTGGCGGCCCGGCCGGCGGACCGGCCGTTCGACCTCGCCGACGTCTACCGTGACCTGGCCGCCACGGGGGACCTGGCAGGCTACGAGGTCACGCGCCGGTTCTACGAGATCGGCTCGCCGCAGGGGCTGGCCGAGACCCGGGCGCTCCTCGCGGCTCCGCACCCCGCCTCCGGCGGGAGCGGGGGAGCGGCATGAGCTACACCCGGCAGCACCTCGACGAGGCGGCCGAGACGCTCCGGCGGCTGGACGAGGGGGTGCTCGAGCGGGCGGTGGCGCTGCTGGCCGGGGTGCGCGCCGCCGGCGGCCGGCTGTTCATCCTGGGCGTGGGCGGCAGCGCCGCCAACGCCTCGCACGCGGTCAACGACTTCCGCAAGCTGTGCGGCTTCGAGGCGTACGCGCCGACCGACAACG
>CAYNUZ010000327.1:0-2817 GCA_964400385.1 uncultured bacterium
GCCGCGGGCCATCCGGGAGGCCCGGGACGCCTACGCGCTCCTGCCCGCCATCCTCGCGGCCGACCGCGAGGCGGCCCGCACGCACGATCCGCGCCGGGACTGGGAGGGGTACCTCGCCGCCGCGGGCCCGGCGTTCCGGGAGCCGGCCGTGCGGCAGCTCACCGCCGCCACGGCCTTCCTCGCCGACCTGCTGCTGACCGCGGCCCGCGGGCCGTTGGAGCCCGTGACCGGTTCGGCTACAATAATGCAGCCATGAAGCGCCGCGGCCTCCTCCCCGCCCTCGCCCTGCTGGCCTGCACCGGCGCGGCCCTGGGGTTGTCCTTCGCGCCCACCGTCAAGCCGTTCAAGGCCCAGGCCAGCAAGCCCAAGCCCGCGGGCGGCGCCAACGAGGCGCCGGACTTCACGCTGACCGACGTGGACGGGAAGACCGTGAACCTCTCGGACTACCGGGGCAAGAAGGTCGTGATCCTGGACTTCTGGGCCACGTGGTGCGGGCCATGCCGCGCGGCGATGCCCCTGATCCAGAGCTACTACGAGAAGAACAAGGGGAAGGTCGAGGTCCTGAGCATCAACGAGCAGGAGACACCCGACCGGGTCGCGGCCTTCATCAAGCAGACCGGATACACGTACCGGGTGCTGCTGGACCGGGACGGCAAGGTGGAGTCGGCGTACCGCGTCTACGGGATCCCGACGCTGTTCGTGGTGGACAAGGACGGCGACCTGCGGCACAAGAGCGTCGGGTACCGGCCGGACCTCGAGCAGCAGCTCACGGAGATCATCACCCCCCTGCCCTGAGGCCCCCGCCCGGCGCCGTTCCTACGGTTTCCTTGCGTATGCGTTGAAGATCCCCAGCCCCGTCACCGGCACGTGCCGGTCCAGCAGCCCCAGCGGCCCGGCCGCGGCCTTCAGGGCGCCCGCCGTCCGCGGCAGCCGCTGTCCCAGTTTCTTGATGAGGTAGCCGACCCGCAGCGACCGGAGCTGGGGCTCCATCCGGAACATCCGCAGCCCCGCCCGCTCGAAAAGCATCCGGATCGTCCGCCGGTTGAAGTGCGTCACGTGCATCGCCATGAGGAATGGGTACCGCGGCCCCAGCAGCCGGGCGGACAGGCTGCCGATGGAGTGCGTGCTCAGGGCGAACAGGCCGCCCGGCTTGAGCGCCTTCGCCAGGTGCGCGAGGTCCCGGACCGGATGCGGCAGGTGCTCGACCACGTCCCAGAGGGTCACGACGTCGAACGAGGCGGGCTGCAGATCCACCCGGTCGAGCGGCGCGTTGTGCACGGTCAGGCCGAACTCCCGGCGGGCGTACTCCGCGGCCCAGCGCGAGGGGTCGATGCCCTCCACCTCCCAGCCGTCCGCCCGGGCCTGGTTGAGGAAGAATCCCATCGCGCACCCCGCGTCCAGCAGCCGCAGGCCCGCGCCGCGCCGGCGCGGCGGAAAGGGCACGGGATCCCCCGCCCGGTGCCGCGCCGCGCTGCGGTCCAGCGACCGCAGGAGCCGGGCATACGTGAGCTCGCGCGCGTGCCGCTCGCCCAGGAACTCCTGGTCGGCCACCGCGGCGTACCCCGCCGCGAGGTCGGCGTCGGACGGGCGGGGCGAGGTGTACCGCAGGCCGCAGGCCAGGCACCGCACCACGGCGTCGTAGCGCGCGAGCGGGGCGGTGGCGCAGGCAAGCTCGTCCGGCCCCCGCGGCGCCGGATCCTTCGTCGCGGGGTAGACCGGGGCCCGCCGGTCGCTGCCGCAGAGCGCGCACGGGACCTCCGTGTACATCAGCCCCTCACGCCCGCCCCGCCGGGGACGGGAGGGGGCGCGGCAGGCTCAGAACCGTGCCAGCTCCTTCAGGCTCGCCAAACGCCCGGCGATCGCGGCGTCGGCGAGGCCGCGCAGGCGGTCCACGCTGAACCCCTCGACGACGAAGGAGGACATCACCGTCGCCCGGGCCAGCGCGTCGCGCAGCGTCGCGTCGTCCACCCGCCCGGCCCGCGCGAGGCAGCCGAGCATCGTGCCCGCGAAGACGTCGCCCGCGCCGGTCGGATCCACGACCCCCGTGAGCGGCAGGGCCGGCACCGCCGCCAGCGTCTCCCCGCTGAACAGCAGCGCCCCGTGCTCCCCCTTCTTGATGACGACATGGCGCGGTCCCATCGCCTGGACCGCGCGGCCCGCCAGGATGAGGTTCGATTCGCCCGTGAGCAGCTCCGCCTCCTCGTTATTGAGGAACATGAGGTGGGTGCGCGCGATGCCCTTCCGCAGCACCTCCCCCTTGGACCGGATCCAGTGGTCGATCGTGTCCGCGGCGACGAAGGCCTCCGGCCCGGCCTGGTCAAGGACCTTGAGCTGGAGGTCGGGGTCGATGTTGCCGAGGAGCAGGAAGGAGCCCTTCGGCAGCGGCCCGCCCAGCCGGGGCGCGAACCGCATGAAGACCCCCAGGTCGAGCGAGAGCGTGTCCCGTGTGCGGAACGCCGGCGCGTACCGGCCCGACCACCGGAACGTCGGGCCGTCCAGCCGTTCGAGTCCCGCGAGATCCATGGACCGCTCCGCCAGGACGGCGTACGCCGCCTCCGGAAAGTCCTTCCCGATGCAGGCCACCAGCCGGACGGGGGCGAAAAAGCTGGCGGCATACGCCGCGAAGGTGGCCGACCCGCCCAGGGCGTCGTCCCGCCGCCCCCCCGGCCCGTCGATGGAGTCCAGGGCGACGGATCCGATCACCACCACGGTGCCCGCCATCACGCCGCCGTCCCCGCCTGCGGTCCTGCGTCCCGGGGACGCGGGACCCGGGGCGGCGGGAGGCCGGGCCGCCGGGCCGCGGCCAGCGCCGCGGCG
>CAYNUZ010000328.1:0-2816 GCA_964400385.1 uncultured bacterium
TGCACCCGGTCGCCGTAGGCGAGGCGGGGGGCGGCCCAGTGCAGCGTGACGCGGACGCGGCCCCGCGCCGGCGCCACGGCGTCCACGAGCAGGACCGTGGCGTCCCGGTCCGGGAAGACCGCGGGCTCGTCCACGATCACACCCTCGACCATCGCGCGGTCCATGGGCAGGGGCAGCGCGCCGATCGTGCCGGGGCCGGGCGGGGCGTGCGGCTGGAGGAGCCGGACGGCGGCGAGCGCGAGCGCCAGGAACGCGAGGGGCGCGCTCCGGAAGAGGTCGAGGAGCAGGGGCGGCCGGCGTGGAGGCAGGGGAATATTGTAACTATACTGGGCGGATGCCGGTCACCTCGGACGCGGAATCCCTCGTCGCGGCGCTGGCCCGCGACCCCGACTGGAAGTCCCGGGTCGTGCATGTCGAGCGGTTCGCGGCGAAGGAGCCCGTGTTCGCCGACTGCGACCTGCCGGCCCCGCTGCGGGTCGTGCTCAAGGCCCGCGGCATTGACCGGCTGTACGCGCACCAGGCGCAGGCGATCGGGGCGATCCGCGGCGGCGCGCATACGGCCGTCACGACCCCGACCGCGTCGGGCAAGAGCCTGATCTACCTGCTCCCGCTCTGGGAGCGGCGGCTGGCGGGCGAGCCGGTCCACGCGCTGTACCTCTCCCCGCTCAAGGCGCTGGCGCAGGACCAGCACCGCCTCGTGGGCGAGCTGGGCGGGCACGTGCCGGCCGCCATGCGGCTGACCAGCGCGCTGTACGACGGCGACACCTCCGGGTCGGCCCGGCTCAAGGTGCGCAACGCCCCGCCGGCGCTGGTCCTGACCAACCCGGACATGGTCCACCTCTCGCTCCTGGCGGCGCACGGCGCGTGGGCCAACCTGCTGCGCGGCCTGGCGTACGTGGTGCTGGACGAGGCGCACACCTACCGCGGCGTCTTCGGATCGCACGTCTCCGGCATCCTGCGGCGGCTCAAGCGCGCCTGCGCCCTGTACGGCGCGTCCCCGCGGTTCATCGTGACCTCGGCGACGATGCGCAACCCGGAGGAGTTCCTCCGGCGGCTCACGGGGGAGCCGTTCACCGTGGTCGCCGAGAGCGGGTCGCCCGCCCCGCCGCGGTTCTTCGCCCTGGTCCGGCCGCACGGCAACGCCTACACCGAGACCTGCGAGCTGCTGGAGCGGTTCCTGCGGGCCGGGCTCAAGACGATCACCTTCACGAAGGCGCGGAAGATCACCGAGCTGCTGGCGATGTGGCTGGCCGACCGGGCGCCGGACCTCGCGGCCCGGGTGAAGTCGTACCGGGCCGGGTACCTGCCCGAGGAGCGGAGGGCGCTGGAGCGGGCGCTGGCGCACAACGAGCTGGACGGCATCATCTCGACCTCCGCGCTGGAGCTGGGGATCGACATCGGCGGGCTGGACGGGTGCGTGCTGGCGGGGTTCCCGGGGACCATGCTCTCGACCTGGCAGCGGGCGGGCCGGGTGGGCCGGGGCCGGCGCGCGGCGCTCATCGCGCTGGTGGGCATGGAGGACGCGCTGGACCTCTACTACCTCGCCCACCCGCGGGAGTTCTTCGACAAGCCGCCGGAGCGGCTGCTGCTGGACGAGGCGAACCCGGCGATCCTCAAGCCCCACCTCGTCTGCGCGGCGGCCGAGTCGCCGCTGGCGCCCGCCGATGCGGCCTGGTTCGGGCCCGGCTTCGATCCCCTGGTGCGCGAGCTGGCCGCGGAGGGGCGGTTGATGGAGGGCGCGGGCGGCGACCGGTGGTTTTCGCCGTTCAAGCAGCCGCAGCGGCTGGTCAACATCCGGTCGGCGGGGGAGAGCTTCCTGATCGAGGACGAGGCGGGGAAACCCCTCGGCACGGTGGACGGCTTCCGGGCGTTCAAGGAGTGCCACCCGGCCGCGATCTACCTGCACGGGGGCACGACGTACGAGGTCGCGACGCTCAACCTCGACAGCAAGCGGATCACCGCGCGCGAGGCGGCGGTGGACCACTACACGCAGGCGGTCACGACCGAGGACACGAAGGTGCTGAAGGTCCGCGGCACCCGGGACTTCGGCCCGGGGCGGCTGGCGTGGGGGGACGTGCGGGTGACGACCCGGGTGGTGGGGTACGAGCGCAAGCTGGTGCGCGGCGGCATCGTGATGAGCCGGCACGAGCTGACGCTGCCCCCGCAGGAGTTCGAGACCACGGCCGTGTGGCTGATGGTGCCCGGCCGGGTGCAGCAGCGGGTGGCCGCGCCGCGCGACCTCATGGGGTCGCTGCACGCGCTGGAGCACGTGTCCATCGCCCTGTTCCCCCTCTTCGCGCTGTGCGACCGGTGGGACTTGGGGGGCATCTCGACGCCGCACCACGCGGACACCGGGACCGCGACGATCTTCATCTACGACGGCGTCCCGGGCGGGGTGGGGCTGGCGGCGTTCGCGTACGAGATCTACGGCGAGCTGCTCGCGAAGGTGGCCGGGCACCTGCGCGCGTGCGACTGCGAGTTCGGGTGCCCCAAGTGCATCCATTCGCCCAAGTGCGGCAGCCGCAACGTGCCGCTGGACAAGGCGGGATCGCAGCTCCTGGCCGACGCGTTCGCCGGCGTCCCGGACGCGCCCTCGCCGGGCGCGGAGCGGCGGGGGGGCGGCCGTCTCCTGCCAGCGTGAATGGCGGATCATGGTGTGCCTCCGCCGCCGGCCGGTGCGGCTTCTCCCAGTGTCGCAATCACGTCCGCAGCCCCGCGCACCCTGTCACCGACCCGCACGGTGACCGTCGGGCGCAGGCGCTGGGGAATGTAGAGTTCGGTCCGGCTGCCGAATTTGATCATGCCGATGCGCTGGC
>CAYNUZ010000329.1:0-2807 GCA_964400385.1 uncultured bacterium
CCGTCCTCGGGGGCGGCGCGATCACCCCCGCCGCGGCGCGGGTCCTGCTCGGCTTCACCGACACCTCGGACGTGCTGTACCTGGCCCAGGCGGCGAACCGGATCCGGGAGGCGTTCATGGGCTCGATCGCGGACCTCTGTTCGCTCATCAACGCCAAGTCGGGCGCGTGTTCCGAGGACTGCGCCTTCTGCTCCCAGTCCTCCAGCTACAAGACCGGTTCCGCGGTGTACCCGCTCCTGCCCGTCGAGCAGATGGTGGCGGCGGCGCGCAAGGCCGAGGCGGCGGGGAGCCACAACTTCTGCATCGTCTGCAGCGGTGACGCCCCCCCGGCGCACGAGCTGCCGCGGATCGCGGAGGCGGTCCGCCGGATCGTCGCGGAAACCTCCCTCCAGGTCACCTGCTCGCTGGGGGCGCTGACGGAGGAGCAGGTCGGCCTCCTCAAGGCCGCCGGCATGAAGCGGTACAACCACAACATCGAGACCGCCCGGAGCCACTTCCACCACATCGTGACGACCCACACGTTCGACGACCGGGTCCGCACCATCCGGAACGTGCATGCCCAGGGGCTCGAGGCGTGCTGCGGCGGGATCATCGGGATGGGCGAGACGGCCGAGCAGCGGCTGGAATTCGCGTTCCAGCTCCGGGAGCTGGGCACGGACTGCTTCACCTTGAACATCCTGAATCCCCGGCCGGGCACGCCCCTCGCGGACGTGGAGCCGCTGACGCCGATGGAGATCGTGAAGACGATCGCCGTGTTCCGGTTCATCATCCCGGACCGCATCCTGAAGCTCTCGGGCGGCCGCGAGGCCAACCTGCGGGAGCTCCAGGCGCTCGCGATGCTCGCGGGCGCGAACGGCCTGATCGTGGGGGGGTACCTGACCACCCCGGGCCAGGGCGTGGAGAAGGACCTGCGGATGCTGCTGGACGTGGGCCTGGATCCGGCGCGCCGGTACCGGCGCGTGGCGGCGAACGAAACGGCGGCGGGAGGGACGGCATGAGCGACGTGATGCGGGTGGCGGTGCTCGGGGCGGGCGGCCTGGGGAAGGCGGCGGCGGCGATGCTGGAGGGCCGGAAGGAGATGCGCCTGGTGGCGGTCTGCGACCGCGGCGGGATCCTCCACGTCCCCGGCGGGATCGCCGCGGCCCCGGTCGTGACCCTGCCGCCGACCTCGTTCGTCTCGGAGCTCCCGGGCGGGCGCGGCTCGTCCGACGCGCTGGGGGACATGATCGACCTGGGCCGCGCGGGCGGGTACGACGGGGTGTTCCTGGCCCTGCCCAACCTCCCGAACGAGTTCTTCCCCTCGGTGGTCGGGCGGTTCCTCGCCGCGGGCGCGGCGCTGGCCTACGCGGATGCGCTGAAGCGCACGCGGGCGGCGGACCTGATGTTCGGCCTGCACGACCGGATGAAGGCGGCGGGCGGCACGTACCTGCTCGGGTGCGGCGCGACGCCGGGCCTGCTCACGGCCGCGGCCGTGGTGGCGGCGCAGTCCTTCGCCGAGGTGGAGCGGGTGGACATCCGCTGGGGGGTGGGGATCGCGAACTGGGACGCCTACCGGGCGACGGTGCGCGAGGACATCGCGCACCTCGCGGGGTACACGTTGGAGCGGGCGCAGGCCATGACGGATGCCGAGGTGGAGGCGCTGCTGGACCGGACGGGCGGCCGGCTGGAGCTCACGGAAATGGAGCATGCCGACGACCTCCTCCTCCAGCGGGTCGGCGTGGTGGCGTCGCGGGACCAGGTGACGGTGGGCGGGGTGCTGGACACGCGGAATGCGAAGAAGCCCGTGACGACCACGATGACGCTGACGGGGCGGACGTTCACCGGTGCGCGCAGCACGCACACCTTCACACTGGGGGACGAAACCACGATGGCCGCGAACGTGGTCGGGCCCGCGCTGGGGTACCTGAAGCGCGCCGCCTGGCTCAAGGCCCACGGGCTCTTCGGGATCTTCGGCTCGACGGAGCACATGCCGATGATCGTGCGGTGAGCCGCGTGGCGCGCCCCCCCGTCTGGGAGGCGGTGGCCGCCGAATTGGACGGGCTCGAAGCCGCCGGCCTGCGCCGGCGGCTTCGGCTTGCGGGCGGCCCCGCCGACGCCCGGCTGGAGGTGGACGGGGCCCCGCTGGTGAACTTCGGGTCCAACAACTACCTGGGGCTGGCCAACCACCCCGCAGTGGTCGCGGCGGCCGTGGAGGCCACCCGGCGGTACGGCGCGGGCGCGGGTTCGGCGCGGCTCATCACGGGCAACCAGGCGCCGTACGCGGAGCTGGAGGCCGCGCTGGCGCGGTGGAAGGGCGCCGCGGCCGCCCTGGTCTTCTCCTCCGGCTACCTGGCCAACCTCGGCACGCTGCCCGTCCTCGCCGGCGACGGCGACGTGATCTGCTCGGACCGCCTGAATCACGCCAGCCTGATCGACGCGGCCCGGCTGTCCCGGGCAAAACTCCTGGTCTATCCCCACGCCGACGCGGCCGCCCTCGAGGCGCTCCTCCGCTCCCGGCGGGAGGGGTTCCGCCGGGCCGTGATCGTGACGGACGGCCTGTTCAGCATGGACGGGGACGTGGCGCCGCTCCCGGAACTGCTCGAGCTGGCGCGGCGGTACGACGCCGTCCTGTACGTGGACGACGCGCACGGCTCGGGCGTCCTGGGCCCGGGGGGGCGGGGCATCCTGGACCACTTCGGGATGGACGCCGACGAGCGGATCGTGCAGATGGGGACGCTGAGCAAGGCCCTGGGGTCGGTGGGCGGGTACGTGGCGGGCCCCGCGGTGCTGCGGGACCTGCTCCTGAACCGGGCGCGCGCGTTCGTGTT
>CAYNUZ010000330.1:0-2803 GCA_964400385.1 uncultured bacterium
CCCCCCCCCGGGGGGCCCATCTTCGCCGCCGGCATCCCCGGGCGCACGCAGACCGTCGACGCCAAGGCCGGCATCACCGGCCATGCCGTCCTCCCGCTCGTGCAGCCGATCCTGCAGCGGTGCGTCGTGGACATCAAGCAGTCCCTGCGGTTCGGCCTCGAGGAGAAGGAGCGCGAGACCGCCGTCCTGCACGGCATCGGCCCGGGCGCCCGCATCCCGCGCCTCATGGGGCTCATCGCCGAGCAGACCGGCCTCAAGCCCGGCGTGCCCGCCCAGAGCGACCTGGACCGCACCGCCGGCAACCTCGCCGCCTGGGTCCAGGGCCGCGAGATGCACGTCAACCTCCTGCCCCGCGCCCTGCGGTCGCAGATGACGGGCCGACGCATGCGCCGCGCGATGTGGGTCGGGGTCGCCGCGGCACTCGCGCTGGTCGGCGCCGACATGGCCATGACGCGCATGGACCTGGCCCAGGAGCGCCAGGCCACCACGAAGCTCAAGCAGCGCCTGGAGGCCGCCAACTCCGCGACGACCCTCCAGGACAAGCTCATCGCCGCCCAGACCACGGTCGGGGCCGCCCGGCAGCGCATCGCCGCGAAGCTCGATTCGGTCGGCGCCTGGGACGGCGCGATGGCGATGATCGCCAGCCTCACGCCCCCGTCCATCCGCTTGACGCAACTCCAGTTCAACTACGACTCGGGCAAGCCCTCCTGCCGCATGGCCGGGCACGCGCCCCTGACCAACCAGGCCGATTCCAACGCAGCCCTGCGGGCCTACATGGACGCCCTCACCGCGGTCCCCATCGTCCGCGCCTGCCGCCTGGGGGCGACCCAGCGCGGCGAGAGCGACCACGGCCCGGTCCAGAACTTCGAGATGACGCTGGTGCTCATCGAGCTGCCGGCCCAGCCCCGCGTGCCGGCCTCGTCTCTGACCGAGGCGGCCGAACCGGAGCCGCAACCATGAACGATGCAGAACGACGCCAGCTCTTCGCTCACGGCGCGATGGGCCTCGCCGCCTGCTTCGGGGCCTACATGGGCCTCGTGGACGGCCCGCGCAAGCAGCTCGTCGACGCCCGCGCTGAGAGCCACTCGCTGACCGACGATGTCCGCAGCGCCGAGAGCCTCCGCGACCGCGTCCCCGCCATGACCACCGCCCTGGACAGGTCCGCGCACGAGGAAGCCCAGATCCGCGACATGGGCCGCCTGGCCCGTGACGAGCGCTCCCTCTTCGCCGCCATGATGTCCCTGGCCTCCGCCAACCACGTCCGCCTGGACGAGATGAACCCCATCCGCTCCACCGCCAAGCCCGGCCAGGCCCCCAGCAGCGGCCAGCCCGCGCCCGCCGCGCCCAGCGACATCACCGTTGGCTACTCCATGGTCGCCATCGCGGCCTACGACGATATCGCCGCCTTCGCCGGCGCTATCCGGACCGAGCTCGGCTACTCGCAGATCCGCTCCATCCGCATGACCCCCGTCCAGGACGAGCACGTCCGCCTGGTCCGCGCCGTCATCGAGACCGAGCACTACTCGTTCGACACCTCCCCGCCGCGACCCGCCGTGGCCGACGCAGGAGCCCACTAGTGGCCAGCTCTCACCGCACACTCTTGGTCGATGCCCTCACGCTCGCCACGCCGCTCGCCCTCGTGCTGGGCGTGCGGGTCTTCTTCGCGCCCGCCCCCACAGCCCCCAGCGCGGCCGCCGCCGTCTCCCACCAGACCAGCACCCCGCTCCCCGCCCCGGTCGCGCCGGCCAAGCTCGCCCCCGAGCAGCAGAAGGCCGCCGACTGGCTCGCCGCTCTTCCCTCGCCCAAGGGCGTCGCCTCACCCCTGGACCACCCGGTCCCGGCCGCCCCGCCGCCGCAGGCCGAGCCCCAGACGCAGGTCACCGTTCCGACGCTCGATCCCTCCACCGAACCCGAACTCGACCCGCTCCAGGGCCTCAAGCTCACCGCGATCCTGGGCAACGCCAACGGCGGCCTGGCCGCGATCAATGGGCGGGTGTACAAGGCCGGGGACCTGGTCCGCACGGGCCTGCACCTCAAGCGGATCGACGCCAAGACGAGCACCGTGATTTTCTCCCGCGACGACGGCTCCGAGCTCAGGCTCTGCCGCCCGCCGCAGTGACCCCCGACAGGCGCACCGCCGCGTTGATCACCGCCAGGTGCGAGTAGAGCTGCGCGTGGTTCCCCAGCGCCCGCCCGCACGAGGGATCGTGCTGCTCGCTCATCAGCCCCAGCGGGCCCGCCAGCGCGCACATCTGCTCCAGCAGCTCCATCCCGTCCCGCACGCGCCCCCGGAGCGCGTAGCACTCGGCCAGCCATCCCGCGCACAGATGGAACCCCCCCTCGCGCCCGGTCAGCCCGTCGTCCATCCGGTAGCGGTACACCGTCGGCCCCTCGCGCAGGCCCCGCTCCACCGCCTCCACCGCCCACCCGAACCGGTCGTCGTCCGGCTTGAGCAGCCCGCTCAGCCCCACGTGCAGCACCGCCGCATCCAGCGCCTCCTGCTCGTAGGCCCCCTTCCAGGCCCGCCCCGACAGGCCACGCTCGAGCACCTGCGCCCCGATCCGGTCCCGCAGCGCCCCCCACCCCGAGGGCACGCGCCCCATGTGCTGCTCCGCCACCCAGATCGCGCGGTCCAGCGTCTGCCAGCACATCACCTTCGTGTGCACGTGATGTCGGCGCGGGCCGCGCACCTCCCAGATCCCGTGGTCCGGCTCCTCCCACCGCGCTTCCACCGCGGCCACCATCGACTGCACCAGCCGCCAGTGCTCCGGCGTCAGTGGCGCCCCGTGCGCCAGCAGCAGAG
>CAYNUZ010000331.1:0-2786 GCA_964400385.1 uncultured bacterium
CACGTGCGCGCGGCGTCCCGGACCCGGTCGGGCGTGAGCGCCCGGGCGTCGGCGACCCAGGCGAGCGGCAGGCGCCAGTCGTCGAGTGTCGCCTGCGCGCCGGCGATCGCCGCCGCCATCTGCGTGTTGTCCCCCAGCCGCTGGAAGATCGCGGCCTCGAGCAGGTTGACGGCCTTCTCCAGCTCGCGGGCGCTCAGGCCCTCCGCCTGGAGGCGCGCCACCTCCGCGCCGATGCCGGCCTCGACGGTCGCCGGGCCGTGCGGCGCCTGCGGGGCCGCCACGACCGTGAGGAGGTTCGGGTACCGCTCGCCGGGGAACTCGGTGAAGGCGCCCACGTACACCGCGGTCCGCTGCTCCTTGACGAGCGCGGTATGCAGCCGGGAGCTCTCGCCGCGGCCCAGGACCGCGGACAGGACGTCCACGGCCGCCTTGTCGGGGTGGCCCCACGTCGGCACGGGCCACGCGACGGCCAGGAGCGGGTTGGTCGGCATGCGCTCCACCGCGCGCCGCTCGCCCCGCTGCTCGGCCTCCTCCGTCACCACCGGCCGCGGCCGGGGGCCCCGGGCCTTCCAGGACCCGAACTCGGCGGCGAGCAGCTTGAACATCGCCGCCGGCTCCACGGCCCCGACGGCGCAGATCGCGGCCCGGTCGGGGCGGTACCGGGCGAGGAAGAACTCCTCGAGGTCGCGCCGGGTCAGCTTCTCGAGTTCCGACTTCCAGCCGATGATGGGGGTGCGGTACGGGTGGGCCGGGAAGGCCAGCGCCGCGAGCGCGTCGTACAGCCGCCAGTTCGGCATGTCGTCGTACCGCCGCAGCTCCTCCAGGACCACATTGCGCTCCCGGTAGAACTGCCGCAGGACCGGGCCCTTGACCCGGCCGGACTCCATGGCCGCCCACAGCCGCGCCCGGTTGCCGGGCAGCGCGATGATGTAGACCGTCGCGTCCTTGCTCGTGTAGGCGTTCAGCCCCTTCGCGCCGTTCCGGGCGTAGACCTCGTCGAACTCGTTGGGGACGACCAGCGCCTCGGCCTCCGCCTCGACGCGGTCGAACCGGGCCGTGAGCCCCGCGATCCGGTCCGGGTCGGCGTGGGCGCCGCGGGCCCGCTCCGCGAGCCGCGCCTCGTCCAGCGTGTCGAGCTGCGCCAGCAGGCCCCGCTCCTTCGCCCAGTTCCGGGTGCCGATCGCGGCCGTCCCCTTGAAGGCCATGTGCTCGTAGAGGTGGGCCACGCCCGACCGGCCCTCCTGCTCGTCCACCCCGCCCACGCCGAAGGCCATGGCGAAGTGGACGGTGGCCACGCCCGGGCGGGGGACGCAGAAGAGCTTCAGGCCGTTGGGCAGGGTCCGTTCGTGGACCTGGCCGGCCAGCGCCTCGAGCTCGGGGGGCAGGGGGCGGGGCACGGCGTCAGGCCGGGACCGCGCCGGCGGCGCGTCCCGCCAGCTCGGTCGCCAGCGCGTCCAGCAGCCGCCGCACGTTCTCCGCGGTGCTCGAGGCGCCCATCAGGCCGATGCGCCAGACCTTTCCCTTGAGGTCGCCCAGCCCGCCCCCGATCTCGATCCCGTGCCGCTCCAGCAGCGCCTTGCGCACGGCGGCGTCGTCGGCGCCCGCGGGCACCGTCATCGCATTGAGGCTCGTGAGCCGGTGGCCGGCGGCCGCGAACGGGACGCTGCCCAGCTTCGCCATCCCCTCGACCAGGGCCGCGCTGTGGCGGGCGTGGCGGTCCCACCGCGCCTCCAGCCCCTCCTCCAGCACGAGCCGGAGCGCCTCATGGAGCCCGTAGAGGGCGGAGATCGGGGCGGTGTGGTGGTACACCCGGTCCGAGCCCCAGTACCGGTCGAGCTGGGCGAGGTCGAGGTACCACGACTGGACCGAGTTCGGGTTCGTGGGCGGCGGCACCTGCCCGGGAAACAGCGGCCCGGCCGCCGCCCGGGCCTTCACCGCCTCCTGCGCGCGGGGGCTCAGCGTGAGCGGGGCCAGTCCCGGCGGGCACGACAGGCACTTCTGGGTGCCGCTGTAGACGAGGTCCGCCTCCCAGGCGTCCACGTCCACCGGCATCCCGCCCAGCGAGGTCACGGTGTCCACGAGGAGCAGCGCGCCGTGCCGGTGCGCCAGCGCGCCCAGGCCCTCCATGGGCTGGAGGGCGCCGGTGGAGGTCTCGGCGTGCACCACGGCGAGGACGGCCGTCCGGCCCCCGGCGAGGGCGGGGGCGAAGTCCCCGGGGGCGAACACCTGGCCCCACGGCTTCACCACCCGCTCCACCGTCGCGCCGACCTTGTACGCCACCTCGCACATCCGGGCGCCGAAGACGCCGTTGACCCCGATCACCACGCGGTCGCCGGGCTTGAGGACGTTGACGAATGCGGCCTCCATCCCGGCGCTGCCGGTGCCGGAGACCGGCATGGTGAACGGGTTGGCGGTCCGGAAGACGGACCGGAGCATGGCCTTGACCTCGTCCATGAGCGTGAGGAAGGCGGGATCGAGATGGCCCACGAGGGGGAGCGCCTGGGCCGCGAGGACCCGCGGGTCCACCATGCTCGGGCCGGGCCCCAGCAGGAGCCGCGACGGCGGCGTGAATGCTCGCGTCGGCACGGTCAGCATTGTAACACCGGCATAGTAGAATACGCCCGATGTCGGGGAGGGGATGGCGTGCCGCGGCGGCGGCCTGCGTCGTGGCGGCGGGCGTGCAGGCGCTCGAGGGCACGCCGCCGTTCGAGTGGCTCGTGGCCGGCGACACGCTGCCGGAGCTGACCGCGGGCGCGTCGGTCGCCCCCGACGCCGGGTTCGGCGCC
>CAYNUZ010000332.1:0-2781 GCA_964400385.1 uncultured bacterium
TGGTGGGCCGCGGCGGCCGCCGTCGGGATGTTCCTCGTGATGCTCCTAGTGCTGACCCGGGTGATCGCGGAGGCGGGCCTGGTCTTCGTCCAGACCTCCGTCATCCCCGCCGACCTGCTGGCGGGGCTGGTCCCCGCCGGGTGGCTGGCCGGCCCCACGCTGGGGGCGCTGACCATGCACAAGGCGGTCCTGATGCAGGATCTCCGGGAGGCGATGCTGCCGTACCTCATGAACGGCGCGAACGCCGCGGCGCGCGTCCGGATGCCGCTGGCCCGGGTCCTCGCGGTGCTGGCGCTCACCGCGGGGGTGGGGCTGGGCGTCTCGGCCTACGCGCGGATCACGACGACCTACAAGTACGGGGCGGTCAACATGGACCAGTGGTCGGCGGTGTGGTCGGTGCCGGAATTCCTCGGCGGCCTGGTGGACTTCCGGAAGACCCCGCCCGACCTCGAGTGGATCCGGGCGGGGGAGGCCCGGGTCGTCCCGGTCAACGTGGCGCATCTGGCGTGCGGCGGGCTCGCGGCGGGCGCGCTCCTGCTCCTGCGGTCACGGTACCTCTGGTGGCCGCTCCACCCGTTCGGGCTGGTGATGTGCGGCTCGTGGGCCATGAGCGTCATCTGGTTCTCGATCCTCCTCGGCTGGCTCGCGAAAGCCGGCGTGATGGGGCTGGGCGGCGCGACCGTCTACCGGCGGATCCTCCCGTTCTTCATCGGCATGGTGCTGGGGGAGTGCGCGATGCAGGCCTTCTGGTCCCTGCTGGCGCTGGCCCGCGGGGTACCCGCCGGGATCGCCGTGCTGGGCGGTTAGCGGGGGGAGGCCGGGAGGGACTCGGGACCGGGGGTGAGGCCGAGATAGGCGAGGCGGCTCGCCTGCGCCCGTGCCCGGGTCCGGAAGTCCGCGAACCGCCGGGTCGGGGACCCGGTCCAGAGGGTCTCCGCCACCGCCAGCAACCGGGGGAACGCCTGCCACCCCACCCGCTCGGGCGGGCACCACTCGCCCCACAGGCACGCCTCGCCGCCGAGGAGCAGCTCCGGCCGGGAGAGGTCGGCCGGCACGAGGTGCTTCCGCTCGCCCTCCCGGGTCGGGTCCCACGCGTGGACGTGTTGCAGGGTGCACCAGGCCTGCGACTCGTTCAGGTAGACATGGCTGTACGGCGAGTGAATCACCCGGTGGCCGGCCGCCACCGCCGCGCTCACCGCCTTGGCGCCCGCGCGCCACGCCTGCACGATCACGCCGGGCGGGGGACCGCCCTCCAGGATCTCGTCCCAGCAGATGCAGGTCTTCCCCTGCGTCTCGAGGAACCTGATGACCCGGTGCACGAACCAGGACTGGAGCGCGTGCTCGTCCTGCAGCCCCTCCCGGTGCTTGCGCGCCTGGCACTTCGGGCAGGCCTTCCACCGGTCCTTCGGGCACTCGTCGGCGCCGAGGTGATGTAGCGTCCCGGGAAGAGCTTGACCACCTCCGCGAGGACCCCCTCAAGGAACTCGAACGTCCGCTCGTTGCCGGCGCAGTAGACGTCCTTGAAGATCCCCCACGTGGTCTCGACCCGGTACGGGCCGCCGGTACACCCCAGGTGCGGGTACGCGGCCAGCGCCGCGCTGGCATGGCCCGGCAGCTCGATCTCGGGGACGACCTCGATGCCGCGGGCGGTCGCGTAGGCCACGACCTCGCGGACGTCGTCGGCCGTGTAGAACCCGCCGTACCGGTCCGGGCCGCGCCACGCGGCGACGGAGGTCAGCCGGGGATACCGCGGCACGGCCAGCCGCCAGCCCTGGTCCTCGGTGAGGTGCCAGTGCAGCCGGTTGAACTTGTACAGGGCGATCGCGTCGATCACCCGCTTGACGACGTCCACCGGCAGGAAGTGCCGGCAGGCGTCGATCATGAATCCGCGCCACGCGTACCGGGGGTGGTCCTTGATGACGGCGCCCGGCAGCTCCCAGGTCATCGGGCTCCAGTCCATGTTCGGGATCGGCGTGGGTGACTCGACGGTCGCGGGCAGGAGCTGGCGCAGCGTCTGGACCCCGTGGAAGAACCCGGCGGGCGAAGGCGCGATCAGCTCGGCCCCGCGCCGGTTGATCGTGAGCATGTAGGCTTCCGGCCCCGGGGCCTTCCCGGCGTAATGCCGCAGCCGGATCGTGGCCGGGCCGCGCCGTTTGAGGGGGACGCGCCAGCCGGTCGCGGTCCGGAGCCGGCGGGCCAGCAGGTCCGCCGCCGCCCGGGCGGGCGGATCCGCGGCCAGCGTCGTCCCGGGTTTCAGGATCAGGGTCTCGCGCGTCGTGGTCAGGTTGGTGGGGCGCGGAATCAGGTTCATGGGGGGGATTGTCGCACGGTTCCTGACTACAATGAACCGATGTCCCGCCCGGACTTCCGCCACCTCGACCTCCTCACGCGGCTGCGCGGCTGTGCGCCCTGGGAAGCCGCGCTGCAGGCGGCCCGGACCGGGGGCGGGGAGGTCAACCTCGAGGGCCCGGCCGGGCCGGTGCGGGCCCTCATCGCCGTGGCGCTGGCGCACGACCTCGGGAAGCCGGTGGTCGTGGTCGCGCCGGACCTCGGGGTGGCGCGGGAGCTGGCGGGAGATGCGGAACAGTTCGCCGGCCGGGAGGCCGTCCTCATGCTGCCCGACCGGGACCTCGCCCCGTACGAGCCGGGCCCGGTGTCCCCCCAGCTCGCCGGGCTGCGGCTGGCGGCGCTGGCGCGGCTGCCCGACCTCACCGCGGGCGTGGCCGTCACCACGGCCGCCGCACTCCCCTGAGCCGCCGCGCTCCCCTGAGGAGGGCGGCG
>CAYNUZ010000333.1:0-2777 GCA_964400385.1 uncultured bacterium
GGCCGGGGCCACCAGCACCGACCCGCTGCCGATGAAGGCACGCGCTCCGATCCGGGTGGGCCACTTCCGCTTGCCGTCGTAGTTGGCCGCAATCGCCCCGGCGCCGATGTTCGTCCCGGCGCCGACCACCGCGTCCCCGAGGTAGCTGAAGTGGTGCATCCGGACGTTCTCGCCCAGCGTGGTCCGCACGATCTCCGCGTGGGTCCCGACGTGCGCGCCCCGGCGGACGACGCTGCCGGGCCGGATGTGGGCGAAGGGGCCGACCTCGACCGCGTCCTCGAGCCGGCTGCCGGTGACCCAGGAGGCGCGGACCGCGACCCGGTCGCCCAGGACCGCGTCGCGGAGCACCGCCTGCGGACCCAGCTCGCATCCGGCGCCCACGCGGGTGGCGCCCGCCAGCGAGGTGCCCGGCAGCAGGCGCGTCTCCGGCGCGATCACGACGTCCCAGTCCACGGCCACATTGGAAGGATCGTCAATGATAACACCGGAGGCCATGAGCCCCGCCAGCTTGCGCGACTGCAGCACGGCCTGCGCGAGGGCGGCCTCGGCCAGGGTGTTGACGCCCGACGAGGCCATCGCCGGCACCCGCACCGTCGCCACGCCCATGCCGCGGGCCAGCGCCAGCTCGACCGCGCGGGTGAGGTACCGCTCCCGCTTGGGGCCCACCAGCGGGACGTCCTGGAGCAGGCTGAAGATCGCGGGGGCCTCGAAGGCGTACAGCCCCGCGTTGATCTCCCGGATGCGGCGGACGGCGTCGCCGGCCTCGGACTCCTCCACGATGTTCGCGACCGCGCCGGCGGGGTCGCGCAGGACGCGCCCGAGCCCGGTGGGGTCGTCCACGGTGGCGGTGGCGAACGACACCTGCGCGCCGGATTCGTCCCGCTGGTGCAGCAGCGCCCGGACGTGGCCCGGCTCGAAGAGCGGGGAGTCGGCGTTGATCACGACGAGCACGGCCTTCCCCGGCACGAGCGGGCGGACCCGGAGGACCGCGTCGCCCGTGCCCAGCGGCTTCGGCTGGACCACGAACGAGACGTTGCGCAACGTTTTCTGCAACACCGGCTTGAGCGCGGGGGAGGTGATCACGATGGGGCGGCTGACGCCCGCCTGGCGCAGCGCGTCAAGCGCGAAATGGATCATCGGCCGGCCGAGCAGGGGAAACAGGGGCTTGGGGGTGGCAATGCGCATCCGCTCTCCGCGCCCGGCCGCCAGTACCGCCCCGAAGATCCGCATCGCAGGACCAAGGATAGCACAGTTGACTTGGGAGGCGTCGCGCCGGAGACTGAAGGTGAGACTCGATGAAGGAGGGCTGACACCATGAACACTCCGTGTTTCCGCGCGTCCGTGATCGTGCTCCTGGCCGCGGCCGTCCTGGCCGGCGCGGCGGGGGCCGAGGAACCCGTGTTCGACAAGAAGTCGCCGAGCCACCCGAACGACATCATCTACGGGGGGCGCGGCGTGAGTGACCACTCCGCCGTGGGGGCCATCTGCTCGCTGATCATCCCGGGCATCGGCCAGGCCATCAACCACAACGAGACGAAGAAGATCGTCACGCACGCGGTGGTCGGGCTGCTGTACTTCGCGGGGCTGGTCCATCCGATCGGGTGGGTGCTGGGGCTCTTCCACGTCTGGTCCTGCTGGGACGCGCTCATTGACCGGCCGGGCGGGTACATCAACGGCACCGTCCAGGCGCCCGCGGGCTGGCTGGACGTCTCGACCGGGGAGGCCGCGGCCACCGCCTGATCCCTCGACGGGCGGGCCCTGTGGGACGACCGTGACCGCTCGGGGCGGTGCCCGAAGGCGCCCTTGAAAACGAAGAAGCCCCGGTGGCCTCGCGGCCACCGGGGCTTCCGTCGTTTGAGGGCGGTCAGCCCGGGTTCTTCTTCTCCCGGTCGAGCAGGTACATCCGGACGCCCCACAGGACCGCGGGCAGGGCATACAGGATGACGAGGTTCTTGGCCTGGCTGCTCCACTGGAAGTCCGGTTCCGCGAGGAAGTAGAGCATGACCGTGTACAGCACGGCCAGGACCGCATAGATAATGGAGAGCACCTTGAGGTGCCAGCGCCACGTGAAATCCGGCTCCGGCATGTTCTGGGGGTTCACCTGGTCGGCCATCACGGAATAGCTTAGGCCCGCGCCCGTCCCGCCGTCAAGCCCAGTATGCCCCGCGCCCGCGCCGCGTCCCGCGCGATCTGCCGGCGCAGGGGGGCCAGCCCGGCGAACGTGCGGTCCGGCCGCTGGAAGGCCACCAGTTCGATCTCGGCCGCGGCCCCGGGCCGCAGGCGGGGAACGCCCTTGAGGCAATGCACCTCGAGCAGGACGACCGCGCCCTCGCGGTCCACGGTGGGCCGCGCCCCGAGGTAGGCCACCGCCGGCCGGCGGCCCAGCCGCGCCGCGTAGATCCCGTGCGGCGGCAGCAGCTCGTTGCGCGGCCGGAAGTTGAAGGTGGGAAACCCGATCCGCCGTCCCAGCCGGCGGCCGGACACCAGGAGTCCGGAGACCACGACGGGGCGTCCGAGGAGCCGCGCGGCATCGCGGACGCGGCCGAGCCGGACCAGCCGGCGGATCCGGGTGCTCGAGATGGGCTCGCCGTGGTCCAGCGCCGGCGGCACGACGGTGACCGCGAACCCGTCCCGGGCGCCGAGCTTCGCCAGGAGGGCGGCGTTGCCCTCGCCGCCGCGACCGAAGTGGAAGTCGTACCCGACCACCACGTCGGCGGCCCGCAGGCGGCGCACGAGCACCGCGCGGACGAACGCGGCCGCGGTGCGCGCCGCGAACG
>CAYNUZ010000334.1:0-2771 GCA_964400385.1 uncultured bacterium
GCACCCGGCGAGGAGCGCCACCGCGAGCCAGCGGCCCGCGCGCGTCATGGCCGGCCGCACGTCAGTACGCCGCATCCACGCTCACCGCGACGACCTGGTCGGTGTAGTCGAAGACGTCCAGGTTGGAGTCACGCGTCCGCTGCAGGAACTGGCCGGTCAGGTTGGCCCACGGCAGCGCCGCGTAGGCCAGCGTGGCACCCGCCTGGACCGTCCGGTCCGCCCTCTTCACCGTCGAGGACGCCCCCGCCGCGAGGTCCGGGTACGCGTCGCCCACCAGCATCCCGAACGCCGACCCCATGAGCTTCTTCCCCAGCGGGTGGCTGACCGCCAGGGTGGTCGCGGTCGTGATGTTGAACCGGTTGTACACGCCCTCCTGCGGCGCGCGCGTGGCGGCCAGCACGAAGGTGAAGGCCGCGGGCGCCTCGTAGGTGACCTGCGCGTCCCACGACGGCAGCGAGTCGCTGTTCGTGAGCTTGGTCACCGAGGTGTCGTACCGCTTCATCGTGACGCCCGCGCCCACCTTGCCCTTGATCCGGGGGGTGAACTCGCCGGACGCCACGACGTGCCCCCGGGTCGTGGTGTTGTCCTTGACCGCCCCGCCCGCCCGGTCGTAGGTGGTCTTCACATACTCGCCCTCCGCGTACACCCGGGTCTTCTCGGTGAGCTTGATCCCCAGCCGCGGCGTCCCGCCCACCTGCCGGCGGTTCAGGACCTCGGCCAGGTACGAGGCGAGGTAATAATGCAGCTCGTGGGTGGCGTCCACCCCCGCGAAGAGCGTGGGCCCCAGCCCGGTCTCCGCGGTCACGGTCACGTCGTTCTGGTTCCGGCGGGTCCGTTCCACCAGCTCGCTGGACGTCGGGTCGGTCGTGGCCTTGAAGGCATCCGTCGCCCCCAGCAGGGTGCCCGGCCCCGCGTCGTAGTGGAAGCCGGCGCCGGCCTCCTGGTTCACCGCGTTGTTGACCCCGGGAAACCGGTCGTACTGGATGAGGAGGATCCGGTAGGAGGCCTCGGCCTTCGCCCGCGACGACTCGACCGTGAACCCGAGGTCGTGCGTGAACGTGGCGATGCCCGAGGTGAACGGCGTCGCGGAGGTGAGGAAGATGTTCGTGTCGTACGACCCCTTCACCTCGGCGCGGCGGGTGATCGTCGCCGCGCCCATGCGGGTCTCCACGGCACGCGCGGACGCCGCCATCCCCCCGAGGAGGAAGGCGGACAAAAGGATGCGCCGTTGCCGTGATGTGGTGATGGGTGGATGCTCCTCGCGCAGACGTCCCGCCGACCCATCAACTTTAGCGCAGCCCCCCGGGACCGTCAAGGAAAATGCCGTTTCTGCAACCCCTGTAAACTGTTTCCATGCGCTGGGGGGAACGGGGTCGGCAGGCCGGGCTGATTTTCGGAGGCTTCCTCGCCTTCCATGCCGCGCTGTGGGCGGCGCTCACCGTCCGGCACCTCGCGCCGGCGTCGCCGTCCTTCTTCCTCCTGCACCTGCCCGGCTTCCTGCCGCTCTTCGTCCTGTGGCAACTGGTCCTGGGCATCCTCGGCCTCTACGAGCTGCGCCGGCTGCACGACCTGCCGGGGATGCTCGGCATCCTCGGGATCGCGCTGCCGGCGAACTGGCTGATCAGCGCCACCTACTTCTACTTCTTCTCGCCGTACATCGGGATGACGCCCAAGACCCACCTGCTGCTCACGCTCCTCATCGGCCACGTCCTCGCCTTCGTCTGGCAGCGGACGTACGTGCTCCTCCTGCGCGCCCGCCCGATGGCCCGCCACGTGGTCTTCCTCGGCAACCGCGGCGACGTGCGGGAGCTGACCAACGAGGTCCACGACCAGCCGGGCACCGGGTACGTCGCCGCGCCGTGGCGCTGGCCGGGCACCGACCTGGTGGTGGCCGACGGCCGGTGGGTGGAGGCGCACTGGCGCGCGGCGGGGCCGGTGATCCGCGGCGCGCTGGCCCACCGGGTGCCCATCCTCAACCTCACCGAGTTCTACGAGGTGATGACCGGCAAGGTGACCCCCGCGCACGCCGGGAACGCGGAGTGGATGCTCCACACCGCGCTGGCCCCGCGCCGGGGCGCCTACCCGGCGCTGAAGCGCGCGCTCGACCTCCTCCTCGCGGCCGCACTCGGGCTGCTCCTGCTGCCGGCGGGGCTGGCCCTCGCGCTGGTGATCCGGCTCGTGGACGGGAGGCCCGTGCTCTTCGGCCAGACCCGGGTGGGGTTCATGGGCGCCACCTTCCGGCTGCTCAAGTTCCGGACGATGGTGGTGGATGCGCGGGCCCGCGGCCCGTTCGTCCAGGAGCGGGACAAGCGGCTGCTCACCACGCCGCTGGGCCGGTTCCTGCGGCGGTTCCGGCTGGACGAGCTGCCCCAGCTCTGGAACGTCCTGCGCGGCGACATGTCGCTGGTGGGGCCCCGGCCCGAGTGGGTGCGGGAGGTCGAGGTGCTGGAGCGGATGTACCCGCAGTACCACCTGCGGCACCTCGTCCGGCCCGGCATCACCGGGTGGGCGCAGCTCAACTTCCGGGCCACGCACAACGCGCGCGACGGGTTCATCAAGCTCTGCTACGACCTCTACTACCTCAAGAACGTCTCCTTCGCGCTCGACCTCACGATCCTGCTGCGGACCGCCAAGCGGGTGCTGGTGACCGACCGGCTGGTGGCCGCGCCGCGCACCGCGGCCCGCCGGGAGTTCGCGGGCACCAGCGCGCTGGCCACCGCGATCGCGGGGTTTATCGGGAACAAGCGCCGGTGACCGCGCCGCCCGCCGCC
>CAYNUZ010000335.1:0-2770 GCA_964400385.1 uncultured bacterium
GCCGCGCTCCTCGCGGGCGGGCTGGCCGCGATGAGCTACGCGCACGTGCTGACCGTCTCCCTGCCCGCCGCGCCGGCGCACCGCGAGGCGGTGGCCGACGTGCTCGCCCGCCTCAAGCCGGGGGACGCCATCATCCATTCGTCCACGATCACGTATCACGCTGTGCATGTGTACTACCTGCCGCGCACCGCTTCGTCCGTCGAGGACTTCCTGGTCGAGCCGCAGGGGGAGTTCCACGGCGGCCGCCTCGGCACCTGGTCGCGGGAGATGTGGCGGCGGGTCCGCGCCCGGCTGGACCCCGCCGGGGCCATCCACACCGGGGCCGATCCGCACCGCGTGGACGAGGCGGCGTTCCTGGACCGCCGGTTCAGGCGGGTCTGGTACTTCCACACCGACGCGGCGGGGGCGGAGCGGCTCTGGTACCTGCTGCCCTCGATGCAGCACTCGCCCGCGGCGGCGCAGATCCGGGACGTGGCCTTCGCGGAACACCCGATGCTGGGCCGGGCGTACCGGCGGGACGGGGCCGCCCTCGCGTATCCCGGGCTCGCGGTCGAACTGTACCGCCGGCGGTGACATAATGACCCCTGCCATGCAGGACTTTGGATTGAACGGCCGGACCGCCGTCGTCGTGGGCGGCAACGGCGTGCTGGGATCGGCGATCGCCCGCGCATTGGGCGCGGCCGGCGCGAAGGTCGCGGTGATCGGGCGGCGGGAGCCGGGGCTGGCGGCGGCGAAGCTGGCCGAGGCCGGGATCGTGGCGAAAGGCTACACCGCGGACGCGCTCCAGCGCGAGGCGCTGGAGGCGGCGCACGAACTGATCCGCAAGGACCTCGGGAGCGTCTCGATCCTCGTCAACGCGGTCGGCGGCAACCTGCCGGAGGCGACGACCGCGCCGGACCGGACCTTCTTCGACCTGCCGCTCGCCGGGTTCGACAAGGTGGTGGGGCTCAACCTCTTCGCCGGGGCGATCCTGCCGTGCCAGGTCTTCTGCCGGGACATGCGGCAGGACGGCGGGTCGGTGATCAACCTCGCCTCGATGGCGGGGATCCGGCCGCTGACCCGGATCGCCGGGTACGCGGCCGCGAAGGCGGGCGTGGCGAATTTTACCCAGTGGTTCGCGGTCCACGCGGCCAGGGAGTTCACCCCGAAGCTGCGGGTGAATGCGATCGCGCCGGGGTTCTTCCTGACTGAGCAGAACCGGTACCTGCTCCAGGCGCCGGACGGCGGCTGGACCGACCGGGGGAAGGCGATCCTGGCGCATACACCGCAGGACCGGTTCGGGAAACCGGAGGACCTGGCGGGGGTGGCGGTCTGGCTCGCCTCCGACGCGGCGGAGTTCGTGACCGGCACGGTGATCCCCGTGGATGGCGGCTTCTCGGCATTTTCAGGCGTCTAGATAGAAAGGAGGCTTTGTGAGCGACAAGGCGGAGATGGCAGTCGTAGGAATGGCGGTGATGGGCCAGAACCTGGCATTGAACATCGCGAGCCGGGGATACAAGACCGCGGTCTTCAACCGGACGGCGGAGCGCACCCAGCAGGTGATGGCGGAGCGCGGCACCGCGGCCGGGCTGCTGGCGACGTACTCGCCCCGCGAGCTGGCGAAGGTCCTGAAGCGGCCCCGCCGACTCATGCTGCTGGTCAAGGCGGGGAAGGGCGTGGACGACACCATCGTGCACCTGCTCCCGCACCTCGACCGCGGGGACATCATCATTGACGGCGGCAACTCCCACTACCCGGACACCGAGCGGCGGCAGGCGATGCTGGCGACCCGGGGGATCCGGTTCATCGGCACCGGCGTCTCCGGCGGCGAGGAGGGCGCGCTGCACGGCCCGTCCATCATGCCGGGCGGCGAGAAGGACGCGTACCGCCACGTGGACGCGATCTTCCGGGCGATCTCGGCGAAGACCGACGACGGGGCCTGCTGCACCTGGCTGGGCACGGGGTCGGCGGGCCACTTCGTCAAGATGGTCCACAACGGGATCGAATACGCCATGATGCAGATGCTCGCGGAGTCGTACGACCTGATGCGCACCGGGCTGGGATACGGGATGCCCGAGACGCACCGGGCCTTCATGTCGTGGAACACCGGCCGGTCGGCCGGGTACCTCGTCGAGATCTCGGGGATCGTGACCGGCACCGCGGACCCGGAGACCGGGAAGCCGCTGGTGGACCTCATCGTGGACAGCGCGGCGCAGAAGGGGACGGGGAAGTGGACGACGGTCGCCGCGCTGGATTTCGGCGTGCCGGTGCCGTCCATCACCGCGGCCGTGGACGCGCGGATCCTTTCCGGCCACCGGGCGGACCGGCTGGCGATCGGGAAGGCGGCGCCCACCCGGTCCGGGCGGCTCAAGGGGATCCCGGCCCGCCGGCTGGAAGGCGCGGCCTACGCCGGCTTCCTCGCGGCGTACGCGCAGGGCATGCACCTGCTGGTCCGCGCCTCGGCCGAGAAGGGGTACGGCCTGCGGCTCTCCGAAGTGGCGCGGATCTGGAAGGGCGGGTGCATCATCCGGTCGCGCATCCTCCACATCCTGAAGCAGGCGTACGTCGCCCACCCGCGGCTCCCGCACCTGCTCTACTCGCCGGTGTTCCGCCGGGCCCTGGCGCCGGCCCTGCCGGACCTGCGCGCCGTCGTGGCCGCGGCCTCCGCGGCGGCGATCCCGGTGCCGGCGCTGTCCTCGGCGCTGGCGTACTTCGACGGGCTGGGCCGGACGCGGCTGCCGGCCAACCTCACCCAGGCGCAGCGCGACCACTTCGGCGCGCACACGTACGA
>CAYNUZ010000336.1:0-2769 GCA_964400385.1 uncultured bacterium
CCTGCGCCCCGAGCCAGACCGCCAGGACGGGCGCCAGGACCTCCCCCGGCGCCCCCGTCAGCGGGAGCACCGCGAGGGTGATCGCCGCCTGCGCCGCGTCGGCCGGCCGGCGGGCGGAATCCCCCGCCATCGCATGCAGGAAGCCCGCGAACGCGGTCATCGTGAGGGCGTAGGTGAGGTAGTCATTCTCGAGCAGGACCTGGTGATGCCCTGGGTGCAGGAGGAGCAACGGAATCACCGCATCGCCGAGCCCGGTGCCGCCCCGGAGACGGCGCGCAGCCAGCAGCAGCCACCCCGCCGTGACGCCGAGCAGCAGCGCGGACAGGAGGGCCGGCGCGCGGAAATCGAAGCCGGTGCACCGGCCCAGCAGGAGGTACAGGATCTTCTCGAGGGGCATCCGGTATTCGTAGTGCTGCGCCCAGAGCCATGACGCCGTCACGGGGTGCTCACCGGCGTAGACGGGCACGAAGTCCCACTCATCCCAGAGGGGAAGATTGACCGAAAACGCCAGCGTATACGCGACGACACCGGCCGCCCCGAGACCCCACAGCCCCCAGACCGCGGCCGTCGCCAGCCGGCTCTCCCGCGGCCCGCGCGCCGTCACCGGGGAAACCCCGCCGACAGGAGGTCGGACATCCGCCAGATGCGCACGGTGTGGTCCCAGGATCCCGTGGCGCACCAGCGGCCGTCGGGGGACACCACGAGGCACGAGACCTGCCCGTCATGGGCCCGAACCGCCGACACCGGCTCGCCGAGCCGGGGGTCCCAGGCCCTGATCCATCCGTCCCAGCCGGCCGAGACCAGCCACCGGCCGTCCCGCGAGAACGCCACGGCGCTGACCTGTCCCCGATGGCCCGTGAACTCCTCTTCGAGCGCCCCGGTGGCGGCGTCGTACACGTGGACCTTCGTGTCCCATCCACCCGCGGCCAGCCAGCGGGCATCCGGCGAGACCGCCACCGCCTCGATGGCCCCGGCCTGCCCGGGACAGGCGAGCCGGATCCGCCCCTCGACCGGATCGTGGATCCGGGCCACGCGGTCCCATCCGCCGGAGAGCAGGCGGCCGTCCCGCAGGCTGGCCAGGGACCGCACCTCGCCGTCCAGGCGCGCCAGCGACCGGATGGGCACGCCCGATCGCGTGTCCACGATCGTGATCGCGCCGTCCCATTCGCCCAGCGCCAGGGTGGTTCCGTCCGGGGAGAATGCCAGGGACCCCGCGCCGCCCGCCTCGCGCTGCAGCCGGTGGATCACCCGTCCCGTCCGGGACTCCAGGATGCGCACCTCCCCGTCCCAGCCGGCGGTGGCGAGCTCTGCGCCGTCCGGCGAGTACGCCAGGGCCCCGACCTCGTCCCGGTGGGCCGGCAGCCCCGCGAGGCGTTCCCCGGTGGCGGCGCGCCACTTCCAGATGCGGCCGTCCGCATCGCCCGCCACGATCGAGTCCCCGTCCGGAGACCAGGCCGCGCACCGCACAATGGCGTCCGGTCCCCGCAGGACGAACCGGGGCGTCACCGCGGCGGCCCCCGCCCGGCTTCCGCCCAGCAGCACCGCGGCCGCGAGGCCGAGACGGCTCCACGCGCCGGTCCCGGCACTCACGGGCCGGTCACCATGCGGGCGAGCTCCCGGGCCATCAACAGGTGCCCGCGCCGGTTCAGGTGGGCATCGTCGAGGAACCACTCGGCGCCGGGAATCCCCCCGCGCGAATGCGCCTCGAGCAGGGCCGCCGCATCGAACACGTCCACCCCCCGCTCCCGGCCGACGCGCCGCACGATCCCGTTGAATTCCCTGACCACCAGGCGGCGGCAGCATTCCAGGTGCCGCCAATAGGCCTCCCGCGCCTCCTCGAGCCCCCCCAGGGCTTCGAGGCAGCGGCCCTGGTGCCAGGCCACCCAGCCGTATCCCGGGTCGAGCGCGGCCGCCGCCCGCCAGGCGCGGAGCGCGGACCGCCACTCCTGCCGCCCTTCCGCGGCCAGGCCCTCCTCCCGCAGAGACTCGAAACGCTCGACGTCGGCCCGGCGCATGGCGCCGGGGTGGCGCGACGCCCCGCAACAGGACGAGAGCGGCGAGTCGGGGTTGCAGCGCAGGTTGACCGGCTGGGTCCCGAGGATCAGGCGGATGCCCGCACCGCGGCAGGCGGCCACCATCGCTTCCAGGTTGGCACGATAGCCGTCCCGGACGAGCCGGTATTCCACGTCGTCCACCGGCTCAAACCTCCCCGACCAGTCCATCTGCGCCCCGACCCAGCGCCGGTTCGCCCCGGCCACGGCGGCGCCAAGCAGTTCATACAGGCGCAGATGCTCGAGGCAGGACACCGCCCGCGCGAGGGACAGGGGCCGCCGCATGTCCCGGGCCAGCGGGTACTCCCAGAACTCGTTCACCCCGTTGATGGCCACCACCACGTCCGGGTGGTGGCCGATCCACTCGTGCAGGAGGGGGACATCCCGCCAGCTCCCCCATCCGGGTGCGCCGCTGTTGTACACCTCCACGGAACTCCCCATGCCCGCCAGCAGCGCCGGGAACGCCTGGGTGGCGGGACTCGGCAGGTCCCACCCGTAGACGAACGATCCCCCGAGGACCACCACCCGCCGGCGGCCGTGGGCGGCAGCGGTGAAGGCGAGGTCATGGAAATATCCCCGGTACGCCGGATTCGTCCGGAAGCCGGGCTCGCCGTCCACCGTGTCCGGAAGCAGGAGGGAGGTCGCGCGGAACGCGTGGAAGAGCGAGTTCCACCCCGGCCGGACATCCCACACCCGCAGGCCGAGCTCGGCGGCGGCC
>CAYNUZ010000337.1:0-2768 GCA_964400385.1 uncultured bacterium
GGCACCGTCTCCGGCGCGCCCGCGGGCAGCGGCGAGGCCGCGGCGGCTGCCGGTTTCACCTCGTCATGGTGCATGCAGCCCGACCCGAGCAATCCCGCCAGCGCGAGCGTTCCGAACGTGCGAATGGTCATTGATCCTCCCGTGGTGTCGCCGATTCCCGAGCGCTCATTATATAGAAGCGTCCTCCATACCAACGACCCGCGGGCCGCTGTATTGGGTCAGAACCGGTCCGACCGCCAGAGGTACGGGTGCCCCGCCGGGAAGAGGGCCGCCAGCAGCGGGGCCGCCCGGGCCGGTCCCTGGAACCCGCCGGCCGCCACCGGCCGGTACCCCATCAGCCACTGGGTCAGGCGCGCCTGGTTCACCCGGACGGTCCTGCCCCGCGCCTTCCCCGTCTGGATCGTGACGCGGCCGGAGGTGATCCGCAGGGTGACTCCCCCGAGATCGGTGGCCAGCCCCAGCGCCCCGGTCCACCGGGCGAACCGGGACGCGGCCAGCCGGCGGGTCAGCTCCCCCGCGCAGCGGGCCAGTGTGCCTTCCAGGTCCACGATCCGGGCCATCCCCTGCCCGGTCGCGTAATACGAGACGGTGTGATGCACGTTCCACCGCCGCAGGTACCAGGCATACGGGTGGTCCGGCGGCAGGAAGAGGCGGATCGTCGCCGCCCTCCGCCGGGCCGCGCGGTGGGCCAGCTCGCGGGTCAGGGTGGGAAACACCGCCGGGGACCGCCACCCGACCTCGGTCACGGTGAGCGCGGTCCGGGACACATCGTGCGCCGCGTACGCCGCCAGCCGGCCCTGCCGGTCCACGAGCGCCGCGCCCTCCGACCGGATGCCCCAGTCCGACCCCGTCCGGACCGGGGTCCGCCAGGCCGCGGGGACGATCGTCCCCGAACGGTCCCGGTTGTTCGCGCGGGACATCGCCAGGGCCGCACGCGCATGGCGCGTCCGGTCGAACCGCACCACCCGCCAGCGCGGATCCCGGTCGGCCCCCGCCGCATCGGTCGTGGCGATCGCCAGCGCCGGCTCGGGGATCACCGGGGCGAACCCCCATTTCACGTAGAAGTCCGGGATGCCGAACAGCGCGGCCATCGGCAGGTGCTCGCGCTCCATGAGCGCCATGGCCTCGTCCATGCACCGGCGGGAGTAGCCGCGCCGGCGGTGCTCCGTGAGCGTGCCCACGCCCCCGATCCCGCCGATCCGGACGATGGCCGACCCGATGCGCCAGTGCAGGTCGTTGATCACCAGCCAACTCACCGGCCGGCCCCCCAGCACGCACTGGACCCGCCAGTGCCCGCCTTCCCGGAACGAGGAGACGCGGGGAATCAGCACAAGCGCTCCCGCCCTGGGGCCTGCGGCCCCAGGACGCAGGGCCGCAGGGAGCGACGATTATCCATGGTCCTTCTCGACTGTGCCAGCGAGTCTTCGAGCTAGAATCTTGAAAGGATCTTGAAGTCGGCGCGCTTGAGCCGGTTGTGCTCGAAGATCACGATCCCCTTCACCTGGTGCCGCTTCGCGATCGCGAGCTGCTCGCGGAACTGCTCCCGGTTGTCCATGCAGTACCGGCCCAGGCCCTCCCAGAGCGCGGCGGTCCCGCCCCGGTTCTGGGCGATGTGGTTCTTGAGGTACCGCTCCATCAGCCACGGGCTGTTGCAGTAGTTCATCGGCGCCACCATGTCGAGCAGGCCCTCGCGGCTCCAGGCCGGGAAGTCCTGCCCCTGGTTCAGGATCGCGTCGGGCACGCCCGAGAAGACGGCCGCGGAGACCTCCTTGCGGTGGCGGCGGGCGAACCGGGACACCTCCCGGACCAGCTTCGTGACCTGGTCGCACCGCCACTGGAACCACCTGGCCGGCATCCGGCCCCACATCCGCAGCTTGTCCGGCCCGACGCCCTCGAGCCGCTTCAGGACCCGGCGGCAGCGGGGGCAGTAGCAGGTGTTGTCTCCCACCCGGATGTAGTCGAAGTGGACGCCCGCGATGTCGTACCGGGCGATGACCTCCTTCATGATCGCCGCCTCGTACCGCCGCACCTCCGGGCGGGCGATGCAGACGAAGCTGGACCACGCATCGGAGGCCCTCTTCCCGTCCTTCGTGATCGCCACAGCGCCGGAATACCGGCGGAGGAGGGCGGACTTCGGCCCCTCCTTGGCGTTGCAGTACCAGGCATGCACCTTGATGCCCGCCTTCCGGGATTCCGCGGCCAGCACCTCGAGCGGATCCCAGTCGCGGAAGACCGGGCGGACCACGCCGATGCGGGACTGGTAGTCGAGCAGCCCGTCCGGGTTCTTCACGCACGGGATGAGGAGGTCGAACCCCTCGCCGGCGTACTGCCGGGCGAACTCGCGCACGGCGTTTGCGTCCTTGAACTGCGCCAGGTTATGCAGCCACACGCCCTTCTTCATGCCCGCCATGGTGAGATCCTCCCGCCGCCGTTGACCTGCGGGACATTGTGCCAGAGACCGGGTGTTAGTGCAGGAGGACGTCCAGCTCGGTGGATTCCGCGCCCGGGACGCCCGGCCGGGTGAGGTCGGTGGCCACGATCTTGACCACGTACTTGCCGGGCTTGAGCCCGGTGATGTGGTACGTCTGGCCCGAGACCGGGGCGTCATTCAGCGGCGCCCAGTCGTGGCTCCACGGCCGGCGGCACAGGACGTCGAAGGTCGCGCCCGGGCCCTTCCAGGTGAGGACCGCGCCATTCGCGCTGGCCGCGACGGCCAGCGAGGAAATCACCCCATGCCCTTCGACCGGGCTCATGGCTCGCCCGGCAGC
>CAYNUZ010000338.1:0-2754 GCA_964400385.1 uncultured bacterium
GATCTGGGAAGGGCCCGATGGATGGGCCGTGGATGCCGGGCGTCAGAGCGGCGAAGATCGCCGCGATGCCCGGGACCAGGGCCCGGTGCCGGCGTGCGAACATGCGGAGTTGGTAAATGGCCGTGTGGGGGCGGGCGGAGATCGGCTGGCGATCCAGGAACCGCTGCAGGTCCGCCGCGAGGTCGGCGACCGACTGGTAACGGAGCGCGCGGTCGGGCTCGACGGCCTTGAGGGCGATAGTCTCGATGTCGCCCGACAGGGTCGGTGTCAGGCGCGACAGGGGGACGGGCGTGCGGTGCTGCGCGGCCCGGATCGAGGCGACCACGCCTCCTTCCGGGTCCGGGTGCGGCGCCCGGCCGGTGAGCAACTCGTAGAGGACCACGCCCAGGGCGTAGACATCGGCGCGCACGTCGACATCGTCGTGCTCCGCGCCGTCGGCGCCGAACTGCTCGGGGCTCATGTAGCGCAGGGTCCCGATCAACTCGCCGGCGATCGTCGCGGCCGTGGCCCCCGGGTCGGTCACCCGGCCCACGCCGAAGTCGATGATCTTGGGTTGCCCGGAACCGTCCACCAGGATGTTCGCGGGCTTGAGGTCGCGGTGGATCACGCTGCGCTGGTGCCCGTGCGTGACGGCGTCGCAGACCTTGAGGAACAGCCGGAGCCGGTCCTCGGGGGGCAGGCGGGGGGCCTCGGCGTACGCGGTGATCGGCGTGGCGTCCGCGACAAGCTCCATGGCGAAGAAGGGCGCGGGATCGCCGGTCTTGCCGGGGATCGTTCCGGCCTCGAAAATCTGGGCGATGCCGGGGTGGCGCAGGCGCGCGAGCAGCCGCGGCTCCAGCTCGAAGCGCCGGAGCATGGCCCTGGAGGCCAACCCCGGCTGGAGGAGCTTGACCGCAACGGGGCGCCCGAGCTGCTCGTCGATCGCCTCGTACACCGAGCCCATCCCGCCGCGCCCGATCAGGCGCACGATCCGGTAGCGGCCGACCCGCGCCCCGGTATCGGGCTGCCAGTATGGCGCGCGGGCCGGGGAGTCTTCATCCCCGAGGGATGTGGTCTTCCCGTACGCGCGGACCAGCGCCGCGACGCGAGATCGAAGCTGCGGCTGCCCCGCGCATGCTTCATCCAGAAACGCCTCGCGGGCGGCGGGTTCCCGGTCCAGCGCATCGGCCAGGATCTCCTTCACTCGCGACCAACTCGGAGGTGTGACCTGAGTCATGACCCCTCCGGACTGAGGCGGTCCAGCAGCCACGCGCGGGCGCACTTCCAATCCCGGTCGACGCTCCGCGGCGAGCGGTCCAGGGCCAGGGCGGCCTGGTCGATGGACAGCCCCGCGAAATACCGCAGGTGCACGACCTGGACCAGGGCCGGGTCCACCCGCTCCAGCTCCCCGAGCGCCTCGTCCAGCGCGGGCCAGTCCGGCTGCCCCGCGCTCCCGTCCGGGTGGAGCTCGGCCGCCGTGTCCAGGTCGACGCGCTTGCGGTCCCCGCCGCGCTGCGGGCCCGCCCGGGCCCGCGCCCGCTCGACGAGGATGCGGCGCATCGCGACCGCCGCGGCGGCGAAGAAGTGCCGGCGACCCTCCCAAGACTCCCGATCGTCGGCGATCCGCAGGAAGGCCTCGTGGACGAGCGCGGTGGCCTGGAGGGTCTGGCCCGGGGCCTCCTGGCGCATCCGGGACTCGGCCAGGGCCCGGAGCTCGCTGTAGACCAGGGGCAGGATCTCGGCGGCGGCGCCGGGGCGACCCTCAGCGGCCTCGTGCAGCAGCACGGTCAGGTCAGGGGGTGGGCCGGTCATCGGAGGCCACCCGAGCAAGAAACGTGGCGTCCGCGGACCGGGCGTCTCGCGTTGAGCCGAGAGGGGGACCAACGGGGGAGCGCTGGGCGGGCAAGCGGCATGACGACGCCCTTCGGATCGCGGGTCCTGAAACCACGAGCATCATATGAAATTTGCCAAGGCTGGAATAGGGGCTCTCGGGAGGAAGCTGCGCCAGAATGCGCCCTGTTTGTCCGGTTCTTCCCTGCTCCTGGCCGTCTGCTCCGGCGCCGCGGGCACAGTATTCCCCTCCGGGCCCGCCGTCGGCTTCGAGGCTGTGCCCTTCGGTACCAACCAATCGGCGTGCCTGCACGAGGTCTTCGCCAGTTCCGTCTTCACGGGAGCCAGCGGGGGCAACTCGGTCCGGATCACCTCGATCTCCCTCGCGCCCTCCACCAACGAGTCCTACTCCGTCATCGTCGCCATCCGCCTGGGGTACACCAACGCCGTCCCGGGCGTCTCCGGCGCCTCCAGGCTCCAGCCCCCGACCAGCGTGAGCGGCGGCGGCGCCCCCAACGCCGTCGGCGCCATGGCCCTGTTCCTCCCCTCCGCCAACCGCTCCTACACCATCACCTCCTCCTCGCCCACCAACTTCCAGATGGCCTTCCCGGGCCAGGCGTTCACCTACGACCCTGCGCTGGGGAACCTCCTGGTCGAGTTCGTGACCACCGTGCAGGTCGGCGGCGTCCCGGTCTGGAACGAGGGTGTCGCCTACGCCGCGGGTGGGCCCGACGCCTCCCTGGCGTACAACTCGACCGCCCACGGGGCCGCGGCCGAGCCTACGCAGGCGGTGCGGATGGACTTCGCCTTCACGACCATCGCGACCGGCGCCTGCTGCTTCGGCGACGGCTCGTGCCACTTCATCGCCCCGCAGACCTGCACGACCCTCGGGGGCGTGTACTCCGTCAACAACATCACCTGCGCCGCGGCCACCTTATCGCTCCA
>CAYNUZ010000339.1:0-2721 GCA_964400385.1 uncultured bacterium
ACGGCGGCGCGCCGGCCCGCCCGCCGGATCCGGCGCAGGAGCGCCGGCACCCCGCCCCGGGATTCCGCGTGCAGCGTCAGGCTGTCCGCGCCGGCCGCCAGGAAGGCGGGCAGGAGGCGGCCGGGCTCCTCGACCATCAGGTGGACGTCCAGCCGCAGCCGCGTCCGCGCGCGGACGCACTTCACCAGGTGGGGCCCCATCGAGAGGTTGGGGACGAAGTGGCCGTCCATCACGTCCAGGTGCACCTGGTCCCCCCCGCCCCGCTCGATGACCCGGATCGCCCGGTCCAGCCGCGTGAAATCGGCGTTGAGGATGGACGGGGCCAGGCGGAGCGCGGGACCGGGCACGGGCGGCCTCCCGCCCTCAGTGGCGGACGGCGATCACGAGATCGACGCGCTGGCGCTGCTCCTCGTCGGGGATGTTCGGGTAGTGCGGCGGCGACTTGCTGCGGCCGTACACGCGCATCGTCACCCGCGAGGCAGAGAGGTTGTACTCCTCCACCAGCGCCTGCAGGACCTTCTCGGCGCGGGACTTCGCCAGCGCGTAGTTGGCCTCGTCGCCGTCCGCCCCGTCGGCGTACCCCTCGATCGTGAGCGCGCTGTCCGGGTGCTCCGCGATGAACCGGGAGGCCTTCTGGAGCACGACCCGGTGATCGTCCGTGAGCGCCGTCTCCTCGCCGTGGTACCGCACGCCGATCAGGCGGACCTTGTTGCCCAGCGCCTCGGGCTTGATCTCCGCCTCGATCGTCGGGAGCGGCTTCTCGCCGGAGACCTTCTGCCCGTCCTCCTCCTCGAACTGCCACTTGTACCGGGGCGTCGCCATCTTGACCGGCTTGCCGTCGTTGTCCTTCCCGTCCCACTTGAGCGGATTGTCCGGTGTCCCCTGCCCCTGCCAGGTGCGCACCAGCCGGTTGCCGTCCTGGATCGAGAGCTGCCACACCTTGTAGTTCCCCTGCGGCAGCGCGAACACCACCTCGGGATAGAGCGGCTTGCCCGCCACGGCCTTGAGCGACGGCTCCGCCGAGACCGAGACGATCTTCTGCTCGGACTTCTGCTCCTTGTCCATGATGTCCTTCGCCTTGAGGGTGAACTTGAAGCGGGACGTGTCCGTGACGACGTGGCCGCGCTCGTCCGTCCCGTCCCAGTCCAGCTTCTTGGGCGGCAACCCGGTCCCCTGGAAGGTCTTCACGACGCGCCCGCGGTCGTCCGTGATTTCCACCTTCCAGTCCTTGGGCGGCTGCGTGAACTTGATCTGCTTGGGCTCGATCACCATCGCCGACTTCGCGGTCTTCTTCTCGACCGCGGCCGGGGCCTCGGTCGTGACGGCCTTCGGGATCTTGGGGATGTCCCAGCGCACGAGCAGGGCGGCGTGGTGCACCGACCCCAGGGTCCCGAACGGCGCGAGCGCGTAGTCGAACTGGAGCATCGTGGTCGGGCTCGCCCGCCACCGGAACCCGACCCCCGTCCGCAGCGGCGAGGGCAGCGCGGCCAGCCCCGTGTTGTGGCCGAAGTCGAGCGCGGTGCGGCCGATCCGCTGGTCGAGCGGCTGCTCCCACCCGGCGCGGAAGAACACGACGCCCGCGAGCCCGTACTCCGCGCCCAGCGAGAGCTTGGGCTTGCCGACCGAGTCGATGAACGACGTGAGGTCGCCGGTGGCCAGCAGCCGCTGGCCCCACAGGTCCGTGCGCACCGCGCCGCCCATCCGGAAGGTGACCGGCAGGACCTCCGCGCCCCCGCCGAAGTTCACGCCGAACCCGTCCCCGAACGCCCCGATCTCCCCCATGTTCTGGACCGACCCGCCGAGGCTGACCGTCCGGTCCAGGTTCTCCCACATCACGCCGGCGTCCGCCCCCACCCCGCCCGCCGAATACTGGATGGAACGGGTCGGGATCGAGTCCCCCGTCACGGGGTCCACCACGTAGCTGCCGGGATCCGCCCCGGTCAGCGACCGGCGGATCATCTTGACCGAGCCCCCGAGGGCCAGCGCCTCCGTCATCGGCGCGCTGTAGGTGAGGAAGAACATCATGTCCGACGCCGAGCCGGACGCGGCGTGGACGAGCGCCTGCGGGTCGGTCGAGTCGAACGACCCCGTCGTCAGCGCCATGAACCCCGCGGCGGAGTTCCCCACGCTGAAGGGGAACTGCGGCAGCTCCACCGCGCCGGTCACGAGGTAGACCCCCTCGATCTGGTTGGACTGGAACAGCTTCACGTAGGAGAAGGCCCCCTCGGGGGCCTGGAGGTTCGCGATGCCCGCCGGGTTCCAGTAGAGGGCGTAGATGTCCTCGCCGACCGCCGTGTAGCTGGAACCCATGCCGACGGCGCGCACGCCGTTGGAAATCTTGAGGAAATCGGCGCCCGTGGACCCCCGGGACAGGGCGGCCGCCCGGCCGGTGAGCAGCATGAGGCTCAGGAGAAACGGGGTTGGGCGCATGCTCCGGCTACAGTTTCCCTCGCTCCGCCGGAAACTTCAACCGGGCCGGCGGGAATGCAGGCAGGGACGCCCCGGGGGCACGACCCGGACGCGGATTTCCCGCGTCAGGCGGCGCGCAGGAGGGCCCGCCGCAGCAGGTCCAGCGCCGCGGTGACCGCGTATTCGCGGATCGTCGCGCGGCCGCCCCGCCACGCGTGCCGCACCGTGACCGGTTCCGGGCCGTCCAGCCCGAGGTAGACCGTGCCGGGATGGTCCGTCGCGGTTCCGCCGCCCGGCCCCGCCCACCCCGTC
>CAYNUZ010000340.1:0-2717 GCA_964400385.1 uncultured bacterium
GGCGCGCCCCGGCCCGGATGGCGGCCGCCCCGGCCCGGAGCGCCCGGACCAGGACCGGCGCGGCCGCCCGTTCCGCGGGAGACAGGTACCGGTTGCGCGAACTCAGCGCCAGCCCGTCGGATTCGCGGACGATGGGGCGGGTCACAATCGCCGTGCCGCACGCGAGGTCCCGCGCCATGCGCGTGATCACGGCCGCCTGCTGCGCGTCCTTGCGGCCGAAATACGCCGCGTGCGGCCGGACCACCTGCAGGAGCCGCGCGACCACGGTGGCCACGCCGCGGAAGTGGCCCGGGCGGTGGGGCGCGCACAGCCCCCGGGTCAGGGACCCGGTCACCTCCACGGTGGTGGCGAACCCCGCCGGGTACATGGCACGCACCGACGGCGCAAACATCGCGTCCACGCGGGCCGCGGCCAGGGACGCCCGGTCGGCCGCGAACGTGCGCGGATAGGTCCGGAAATCCTCGCGCGGCCCGAACTGGGCCGGATTCACGAACACGCTCACGACCACGCGGTCGCACGCGCGACGGGCCGCCGCGACCAGGGACAGGTGGCCGGCGTGGAGCGCCCCCATCGTCGGGACGAGGCCGACGCGGAGCCCGCGCGCCCGCCACCGCGCGGAAAGGGCCTGCTGCGCGCGTATCGAGCGGGTGATCACCATGGGCATCGCCTCCATACGATACAATGTCCGTACCCGTGCGAATGCTCCGCGCCGTCATCCTGTTCGCCGCCGGCGCTGCCGCCGGCGCCGCCCCGGCGGCGGCGACCCTGGAGCTGGCGCCCAACACGGGCTCCGGCCGCGTCGGCGAGACCGTGCTGCTCAAGGGCGCGGGATTCCCCCCCTCCGCGACGCTCATCGTGGCCGTCGGCAATGCGCCGACCGCGCCCAGCCTCGTCGTGACGGACTCGGCCGGCGCCCTGGGGCCGGTCTACCTGGCGCTCGCCGCGCCGCTGCCGGGCGGACGCCACGCGGTCCAGGTGGCCGCCGGCGCCGGCAAGCCGCTGGAGTTCAAGCAGGCCTACGCGGTGCGGCCCCTGCTGACGCTGGATCCGCCGATCGGGGACGGGCATGCCGGGGCGACCTGGCGGACCAACCGGGCGATCGCCACCGGGGGGTACCTCGGCATGGTGTTCACCCTCAACGGCACCGGCCTGCCCGCCGATGCGTTCATCCCGGCCGACGCCATCCGGCTGGGCCGGGCCGCGACGGTGCACGACCCGATCCGGGTCGGGCCGGACGGGATCCTGCCGTCCACGACGATCATCGTGACCGGGGAGCTGCCCCCGGGACGGTACGACCTGGTCCTGCCCGTCGCGGGCGGCGGTCTCACGCTCGCCTCCGCCTACAACGTCGCCCCCTGGGCGGCCACCGACACGGTGAAGCAGCGGGGCGCAGGCCGGATGCTCGAGGCGGCGCGCAAGGAGATCCGGGAGCTGGTGCGGATCGGCGGGGAGCTGCTGCCGGCCGAGGAGCTGGCCGACCTCGACGGGGACGTGAAGAGCGCCGAGGCCGAGATGAAGGCCGGGAACTACGAGAACGCCGAGGACCTGGCGCGCCAGATCCGCGACAAGCTCACGGCGCTGGGCCGCCAGGTCGCCTCCACGCGCAAGGACAAGCTGAAGGCCTTTGCCGACGTGATCGCCTCGGGCTTCGACACCATCCAGCCGGACGGCGCCCCGGCGCCCCGCCAGGGCGGCGCCGCGGTGGCGGCCGGCCGGAAGAAGCTGGAGGAGGCCCAGGCCGCGATCGCGGGGGAACGGTTCGAGGACGCCAAGTCCCTGATGAAGGAGGCCAACGCACTGCTCAAGAAGGCCCGCGCCGACGCGGGGGTGCAGGTGGGCACGGAGGCCGAACCGATCCGGTGGTAGCGCTGACTCGGGCAGAGCCCGAGTCAGCGCTGTCGCAGAAGTAGGTAAACCATTGACAATCGTCGCCCGCTTCGCGGGCGCTTGCGCTGGCGCGGTTCGCCTTAACTCTCCTCGAAGTCTATTTCGGCATGGAGCCGGATTTGACGAGGGGGCGGAAGAGGTCGAGGACCTCGGGCTCCAGCTCGAGGGTCTTGAGCCCGTCGGCGTAGTGCCGGTAGAGCCGCGCCCAGGACTTGGTCAGCTCCTCGCGCAGCCGCGCATCCTCGATCACGAACGCCGACAGGGCCGAGAGCGCGGCGTTGAGCTGCCGCAGGACCTCAAGCATCCCCTGGTGGTAGTTCCACCCGCGCGCGTGGCACACCGTGACGAGCTGCTTGCCGATCAGCCCGAAGTCGAATCCCCAGTTCCCCTCGCTCTTGCCCACGCCGGTGCCGACGAGGTTGTGGTCGGCCCCCACGCCGGAGAACGCCGCCTTCATCGCCCGGTCCACCACCTCGTCATGCCACGCGCCCTGCATCACGAGCTGGAGCGCCACCACGAACTGCTGGTAAAGGCTCTGGATCAGGCGGAACCGCGCCTCGAGCAGCCGCTTCTGCTCGGTGAGGCGCGCCCGGGTCCGCAGGAAGATGCTGCGCATGGTCTCCGCCTCGTCGGCCCGGCCGCGTTCCACTCCGCGCTGGAGGAACTCGATCTCGTCATGGAAGACCAGCTTCCAGCCCTGGAACGTCTCGAACCACGCGAGGGCCTTGCGGATCTCCGTGGCCAGCGGCTCGGGCAGCCCGGCCGCCGGGGCGGCGGCGGCCATCGGGGCCGGAGCGGACGGGACCGGCGGGGGCGCCGCGGACTCGCGC
>CAYNUZ010000341.1:0-2710 GCA_964400385.1 uncultured bacterium
CACTACATGCCGTGTCGTAACCCTCGAACCCAAGCCCGCAGGCGAGGCTTCAAGCCTACGTGGTGTTGTTGATGGCGCCCCCGCAGGCTCACTGACGTTCGCCAACGGGCTTGGAAGCCGGGTTTGCCGGTTCTTCCGCTTGTGCCGCCAGATCAGTGCCCCCTCAACACCCAAAGTCTCTTGCGAGCGTTCTACTTCTCGGTCAAAATATGCGGGGTCGAAACGAACGCATTCCAGCTGCATTCGCTTTCCTTCTCCCAGCCAATCTAAAACTAGGGACCGGCTCTGCACGGAAGTGACCGCCCGATTGAGGGGTCATCATGGCCGCGCGCTCGCTGTGGAAGGGCTATTTGAAAATCAGTTTGGTCTCGGTGCCCGTGAAGGCGTTTTCGGCCTCCACGAGGCGGGGGAGCACGCGGGCGACCTCGTCTATTCGTACGCCGGCGGGCCCGGCCTGCGCACGGGCAAGCCCGAGGACGCGGCCCGGCTGTTCGTCGCCGGCGTCTACACCCAGGCCCAGGTGGACCGGAAGGCCGGGCGCCTCCGGGAGGCGCGAGGTGTTCTCGAGCCCGCCGACCCCGACCGAGATCGCCTGACGCGCGGTCAGGCTCCAGGTCCGGCCGGTCACCCCCATGCCGAGCCGGTGGGCTTCGGCCGCGGCGGCGTGGGCGACCTCGAGGGCGGGCTTCTGGGTCAGGATGATCCCGTCGACTCGGTACTCTTCCCGCAGCCGCAGCACCGCGACGCGGGCCTCGGCGGCGGAGGCGAGCGGCCACGACAGCTCCGGGTAGTCGGGCGAGACGCCGTCGAGGAGCGGCCCCAGGGAGAACACGCGGGGTCCGCCGAAGCGGCCGCGGTCGATGCGGTCGCGGAGCGCGAGCACGGCGTCGGGGTCGTTGCCGGCGAAGCGCACGGAGGTGACGCCGCTACCGAGGTAGAGGCGCGCGCCGACGGCGGCGACGAGGTGGACGTGCATGTCGATGAGGCCGGGCAGCAGGGTCTGGCCGCGCCCGTCCAGGACCCGCGCGCCGGCGGGCGGGGTGAACGGGCCGACGACCACCTCGCGGATCCGGGCGTCGCTCGCGACGACGGAGGCCCGCTCGATCGCGCGGTCGGAGACCCCGTCGAAGACGCGGACGTCGCGCACGACGAGCTCCCTCACTAGTGTTCCGTCACAGAAGTAGAGTTAATATAAGCCATGGCATGCTCCGGGAGGATCGCCATGGCCAATCGCGTACGCCCCATCACCGTGACCGAGGCGGACCGCCAGGAACTGGAACGGCTGCAGCGGTCCCCGTCGATACCGGCCGGCCTCAGCCGCCGCGCGCGGGCGGTGCTCCTGATGGCCCACGGGCTGTCGGGGGTGGAGGTGGCCAGCCGGACGGGGTATACCGTCGTGCAGGTCAGTCGGCTCCGGCGGCGGTTCGCCGACGGGGGCGTGGCCGGTCTGCACGAGCGGCCCCGGTCGGGTCGACCCCCGACGCTGACGGCGCGGCAGCGAGCGCAGGTGGTGGCCCTCACCCTCCGAGCCCCCGCCGCGGGGACCACTCACTGGACGACCCGGGAGTTGGCACGCCGGACTGGGGTGTCCCACACCACGGTGCATCGGATCTGGAAAGCGCATGCGCTGCAGCCGCACCGGGTGACCACGTTCAAGTTCACGACCGATCCGCAGGCAGCCGAGAAGATCGAAGACGTTGTGGGGCTGTATCTGAACCCGCCGACGCACGCCGTCGTGCTCTGCCTGGACGAGAAGACCCAGATCCAAGCCCTGAGCCGCACGCAACCGCTGCTTCCATTGCGCCCCGGCCTGCCGGCCCGGCAGACGCACGACTACCGCCGCAACGGGCTCACCAGTCTCTACGCGGCCCTGGAGGTGGCCAGTGGGCGGGTCCTGGGGGAGTGTCGGCCCCGGCACACGGGCGCGGACTTCCTCGCGTTCCTGAAGCGGCTCACGCGCGTCTATCGCGGCCGCGCGCTGCACGTGGTGGTGGACAACTCGTCCACCCATTCGACCCCGGCCGTCCAGGCCTGGCTGCAGCAGCACCCGACGGTGCAGCTGCACTTCACCCCCAAGGGGGCCTCCTGGCTGAACATGATCGAGACGTGGTTCGGGATCCTGACCCGGAAGTCGGTGCGACGCGGCTCGTTCGAGACGGTGCGGGCTTTGATTCGCCACATCGACCAGTACATCGCGCACTGGAACGATCACCCGACCCCCTTCGTCTGGACCAAGACGCCGGCGGACATCATCGCGAGGGCCGTCCGGCGTGGCCGTTAACATGACTTCGCGGACGGAACACTAGTCGCCGAATCCGGGTTAGACTCGCGCCGAGCCCGGCCCAGATACGGCCATTCTCGAAGATCCGAAGGAGCCCCCATGACGACGGTCTTCCCGAGAAACTGGTGGGCGATGGCCCTGCGCGGGGGCGCCGCGATCGCCTTCGGCCTGCTCGTGCTGCTCCTGCCCCCGGGGGCGGCGCTCGGGGGCCTCGTCACGGTCTTTGGACTCTACGCCCTCCTGGACGGCCTCCTCGCCCTCGTCGTCGGCGTCTGGGCCGCCGAGCATCACGAGCGCTGGTGGCCGGCGCTTCTGGAGGCCGCGGCGGGGCTGGGGGCGGCCGCGGCCGCGTGGTTCGCCCCGGCCGCGACCGTTGTGGGCGTGCTCTACCTGATCGCGGCGTGGGCGCTCGTCTCCGGGGTCCTGAAG